>JAGVQF010000141.1 GCA_020051815.1 Candidatus Saganbacteria bacterium
AGCTGGGATGGATTATAGTCGGTCATAGAAGAAAACAATTATTTGTTTGGGAGCTTGTTTATTTTATTTTCAAGCTCCGGGATTTTGTGTTTTATAACATCCCAAACGATATTCCAGTCCACGCCAAAGTAGAAGTGGATCAATTTATCTCTAAGACCAGCCAGTTCTTTCCATTCAATTGTCCGGTTCTTCTCTTTGAATGCGGGAGAAATGTTTTTACTCGCTTCGCCGATGACTTCCAGGCTGCGAATAAAAGCTTTTTGCCGGGTTTGATCGCCCAGCAATTGCTCTAAAGTCAAATCACGGCTTTCTTTTAGGAGATATCCGATCTCTTCGAGGATATGCTTGATATAAACAGAGTCATCCTTCAATTTTTTCCGCCTCTTTCAAAACATAAGGCCTAACATAGGGGCTAAGACTGGCAGGCGTAACAACGGTCACTTCCTTTTTTAACAGGTCTTCCAGTGAAAAAATGAGGTTAATATAGTTATCGTAAGAGGGTTCTTTAAATTCGACCAAGAGATCGACATCACTATCGTCCCGCTGTTCATTTCTGACATATGAGCCGAAGAGGGCGATGGTCTTGACCTTGTTCTTTTGCCAAATATCCTTATGCCCGGCGAGTATTTTTTTGACTTGTTCCTTTGTCATGGCAATTATTATAACACCAAATTCAACTGAAATCCCGCCCACAACCGGCCGAAAACAAATTGTCATGACCAGGCTGTCTAATTGTGCCAGTACCGCCGCTTATTACGGCCTCCGCTCTGCCCACCGGGCATCAAAGGCACTGGTGGATGGGGCAAGGGAGATCGGGCTTTCGACCAGGCCATTTCTTTACGTGCAAGACGGTGTCGGGGTCCTTAAGGGTAGAGTGAGGAGCCGCCTGCCGGAATCGAATATTCCCCTCGTAATAGCATTCAGCATGACGACTCATTATATAAAAGAAGCGGCCAGAGAATTCACGTTCCTGCAAGATGCTCTACAAAAGGGGATTGACGCATTGGAGGCCGGTAAAACGGAGGATTTTAACCGTATCTTAATTAATGAAATAATGAGTCGGGTGGAGCAACTGAAAATTATTAACAATAAAGCTAAAGCCCTTTCGGTGGGCTCGGAACAGATATTGAACGATCAGAACAAAATCGAGAATGTCTATATTATAACCATGGTCAATGCGCGCCATAATTGCGGTCTTTATATGATCGAATTAGATTATTATCCTGGATTACGTCAGATAGAAAAAAAAGTAGCAATGGGAAACTACGAGGGGGTTTTGAGTGAATTAAGTGATTTCATCCTCAACAGCAGGGAGGATGTCGCCAAAATGCGGCAATATTTGGACATGGCCAAAAATGGGACTGGAGTCGAGTTGGTAAATATTAACCAGATAGTTGCCCAGGTCGCGGAGCGATATCGCCAAAGAATAGAAAGAAAAGAATTGGCGCTAAAAGTGCAAATTGCCAGTGAGGCCGCAAATTGTGCCTGCGATAGAAACCTGTTAACGCTTGTACTTAATAATTTGATCGAAAACGCGATTAAATATACCCATCAGGGTGAAATTATAGTTAAGCTTTATCCCGGCGAGGTTGATCGACGCAATTTGTCAGGCGAGGTTGAACGATTCGGCAATAGAGTTATTATAGAAATAATCGATTCCGGGATAGGCATTCCGTATAAAGAACACTTTAAAATATTTTCTTTTGGTTATCGCGCCGGCAATGTTGGATTGATTCCCGGGACTGGCCAGGGCCTAGCTTTTGTTGCGACAGTTGTGGAAAATTTATTTGGGGGCATAGCAATTAAGTCAGAGATCAGTCGGGGCACGACATTTAGGATCGATTTGCCGCGAGCTTAATCACTTCTTCGTCTTCTTTTTTTCTCTGCCGGTCGCCTTAGTTTCGTCTACTGCCGGTTCCAGCTTAGAGGGGGACTCTTCCTTCGGCTGTTCCGGCTTTGGTTTTTCCACTTTGCCGGCGCCTTTTTCAAACGTGATCTTATCGTCTTTGACTTCGGAGACGACGATGTCGCCTTCCTTGAACTTGCCGCCGATGATCTCGTTTGAGAGCGGGTTCTCGAGCAGGTGCTGGACGGCCCGGCGCAGGGGCCGAGCGCCATACTTGGGCTCGTAACCTTCCTTGATAACCTTTTCTTTGACCGCGTCGGAAACGTCAAGCCGCATGCAGCGGTCGGCCACCTGTTTTTGGAGGTCGGAGATGATGAGGCCGGCTATTTGTTTCAGCTCGTCGTCGGTCAGCGGGTGGAAAACAATGATCTCGTCGATGCGGTTTAAGAATTCCGGCCGGAACCCTTTTTTCATGTCGGAGAGGACAATGTCGCGCATCTTTTCGTAATTGGCTTCGCGGTCTTCCCTGGCCATAAAGCCGATCGCTCCCTGCTGGACGATCTCCTTTTGGCCGATGTTCGAGGTCATAATGATGACGGTGTTTTTAAAGTCAACGACGTGGCCTTTGGAATCGGTCAGCCGCCCGTCTTCAAGTATCTGCAGAAGAATATTGAAGACGTCAGGGTGAGCTTTTTCGATCTCATCAAAAAGAATGACCGAATAGGGCTTGCGCCGCACAGCTTCGGTCAGCGTGCCGCCTTCTTCGTAGCCGACATAGCCAGGAGGGGCGCCGACCATCCGGGAGACGGTGTGTTTTTCCATATATTCCGACATATCGATGCGCACAAGCGCGTCCTGCGTGCCGAAAAGGAATTCCGAGAGGCGCCTGGCGACCTCGGTCTTACCGACCCCGGTCGGCCCGGCAAAGATGAACGAGCCGGGCGGCCGCTGCGGCGGCTTGAGTCCCGCGCGTCCGCGTCTGATGGCCTGCGAGATGGCGACGATCGCCTCGTCCTGGCCGATCACCCTTTTATGAAGTTCGCCTTCCATGTGGATCAGCTTTTCCGTCTCCGCGGCCGAGAGTTTAACGACCGGGATGCCGGTCCAGTCGGAAACGATCGAGGCGATATCTTCTTCGGTCACGAACGGTTCGGCCTCGCCCCGCTCCTGCTTCCATTTGGCTTCCAACTCTTTGACTTTCTTCTCCTGGGCGGCCAGTTTGCCCTGCAGAGCGGCCGCTTTTTCGTATTCTTTGGAACTGGCCAGGGTTTGTTCTTCCAGCTTGAGCGCGGCCAGCGCTTTCTGTTCTTTTTTGACTTCCGGCGGCGGCGCGATCATCTTGAGGCGGACCTTGGCGGCCGCTTCATCCATGACGTCGATCGCCTTGTCGGGCAGGAAACGGTCCGAAATATAACGGTGGGCGAGGGTGGCCGCGGCGACCAGCGCGACATCGGGTATCTTGACGTGATGATGCTCTTCATACTTGCAGCGGATACCTTTTAAAATTTCGATGGTCAGCTCAACCGACGGTTCGTTAATGAGGACCGGCTGGAAGCGGCGCTCGAGCGCCGCGTCTTTTTCGAT
>JAGVQF010000190.1 GCA_020051815.1 Candidatus Saganbacteria bacterium
ACGTCCGAAGCAAAGCGCTCCCGCGCGTCTTCCTGGGCGGCACGCGACATTTTTGCCCTCAAATCGTCATCAACGAGCAAGCGATCAACGTGTTCAACAAATTTCTCCGTGTTCCGGGGCACAAGGTAGCCGTCAAGCCCGGAGCGCACCGAATCGACCAGCCCGCCCGCAAAGAGCGCGACGATCGGCAGGCCGGCGGCCTTGGCTTCGGCCAGCACCAGCCCCTGGGTCTCCGTCGTCGATGAAAAAACAAAGATATCACCCATCGAATAATATGAAAGGATCTCGGGATGGGGAACTTCACCGGTTAATATTATCGTTTGGTTATTGTACCTTGTATCTTGTATCTTTTCCAAAAGTGGTCCTCCACCAACCAGAACGAGTCGCGAGTCATGAGTCGCGAGTCGCGGGTCGGCAAAGGCCTTGAGAAGGAAAGGGATATTCTTCTCTTTGGAGAGCCGGCCGGTGTAGAGCAGGACTTTTGCCTCCGCCGGAATATGATATTTTTTTCTTAATTCGGCGCGGCGGTCGCTGAAATGATGCAGCTCTACGCCGGAGGGGACGACCTCAATTGGTTGTTGAATTTTCCAGGCGTGCAGTACCCTGCGGGCCATGTTGGAGGGCGTTATGATCATGTCCGCGCCACGACAGAATGCCTGCAAATACGCGACGATCCCGGCCTTGGCCAGCCGGGGCGGGACAAAACGGGCAAAGTGGACGTACCTGGTGAAGAGCGTATGAAAAGAATAAACGAACGGAATGCGGCGGCGACGGGCGATGAATCGGGCCAGGAGGCCGGCTTGAAAAGGCGAGTGGGCATGGACGAGATCGAGCTCCGGCAGGTCGCGGATGATCGGCAGGGCCAGCCGAAATTTCGGGTAGGTTGTCGGCAGAGAGGGAAAGCGAATGATGTCCGGGTCGGTGTCGACGTGGCCGGGATAGTGCGGCGCCAAAATATAGACGCGGTGGCCCAACCGCCGCAGTTCGTTGGCGAGAATTTCAATTGTGTTTGTGACCCCGGAGAGGTAGGGCTTGTAGGAGTCGGCGAAAATGGCGATCCTCACGGGGAGATCCCCGATTTACTGAAATGAAAATAAAGAGACCCTCCGCCACGCCCAAAAAAAGCGGTTAATATGCTAAAAAACAGCATTTTTAATGCCTTGATGGCCGCTCATTTTCAGGGGGGGGTGAAAATAAAGCCGGTTGTTCTTTTGCTCCCGGCCTTTTGTAGTAGGTGTTCTTTTTACTTGGTACGACCTCTTCCAGCAATTTGTTTTTTACCCAGCTTTTTAATAGGCGAGAGGCCTTAACGGAGTCCTTAATGCCGGAAATTTTGCGAAGTTCCTTATTGGTAATTCTCTGAAACTTGTCGAGATATTGACTGACCGTATCCCAGTAGGAGATTTTTTCCATATTGAACAGAATGACCAGAACGGAATTGGATGTTAAAGGCGGAAGCAAATAGAGCGGGTCGTATAAGTTTGCCCCCCTCATTAATTCAAACATACGGTTTACGCCCTCGCCGATATCTAAATTTGGGCTTTCGTTGCCAAACCGATTAAGAGTGCGTTCAATAAGCGGGTTTCTCGCGAACCGATCATTGCGGATATTAGAAATCGTAATATTGCCGGCAAAAACGCCAGGGCTTTCGATCTCAATGCGATTATCAAACATCCTGACCTGGATATCGTTTTGAATACTATAATCACGATGAATGACCGCATTAGTGATTGCTTCATGGACAACCCATAAAGGATATTTATACTTGCCTTTAAAGCCAGTGCCTTCCAGCCTGGGGGAGGAAGTTTCGATCCAATTTTTGATGTAATCAAATGAAGCTTTAATCTGATAAAGGAGAGGCCCCTCAATGGAGAAAGGGCGCCGCAAAAAATTTGGCTCCCCGGAATAGTTTGGTTGGTTGCCCACGTAATGCGTGATCTTAATGCCACACTTCCTTTTGAGTGATAGGGAAGGATTTTGGCCAAAAAGCAAGACGCCGGCATTATTTATTAGCTTATTATCGTTTTTCCGGGCACCCAGTCCATTATTTAGCAAAAACTCAAGAGCATCCGACTCCGCGCTGGCAGTATATTTTTTATATCTCTCAAGGAGGGGCTGATCAAGGGCCTCGGCCCCAACCCCTTCTGATAATTCGTTCTCGAACGTAATAGCGCCTTTGGCGTATTTTAACTGCAAGGTTTCCCGCGCGGTCAGTTGGCGATTATGGCCGCCGCGCCTGATAAATGTGCCGTCATTCTTGATGGAATGTATATCGGCATCGGGATCAAGGGATATCAAAAGAAGCTTGTCAGGCCTCCCCTGGGTGTTTAATATCTCAATTTCCGATAAACGCACATTTTTTAATGGAGGATCAATTTCTTTGTGGACGGCGTTCAATATTTCCGAGACATTATCCGTTGATTCGCTGATGCCTATCAGTCGGGCATCCCCGTCGGCCTTTCCCGGATCTTCCAGCCCAATTACCATTAGCCCGCCGTCGGCATTCGCCAGGGCAACCACGGACTCTAAAACTTTGCCTGGTTTTACAAGCGCCCGCTTGCACTCGAATACCCGCCATTCTTGATACGATAAAAGCCGATCAATAAATTCTTTGTTATTCATGCTTCTTCTTGATTGGCCTTACGAGGATTACTTCCTCCAGCCGCCCCTTTAATCTCTATCCCCAACTTCTTCATCTCCTCAACCGCCTCAGCCTCCCTGATCTGGATTATTAGCTTCAATTCCACAAGCTTGGCCTGTGCGGATTCGTTGCCCTGCGCCTCCCGCCAAACCTCGTCCCATTTCTCGCTGGTCTGGCGCAGTTTATCCTGGATGTTTCTTTTCACCCGCTCAAAATGGAAT
>JAGVQF010000151.1 GCA_020051815.1 Candidatus Saganbacteria bacterium
ATCGATGAGGGGACGACCGACCATGTTAAGGGGGCGGCGGACGCGGACCTTATTTTTATCTGCACGCCGATCAATCTGATACTGCCGGTTATTAGCGAGATCGCTTCCAGCCTTAAAAAAGGGGCGATCATGACCGATGTCGGCTCATCAAAATATGAGATCGTCGCGGCCGCGGAAAAAGCCATGCCCAAAGGGACTTATTTTGTCGGCGGGCATCCCATGGCCGGCAAGGAAACGTCAAAGCTTGAGGTGGCCGAGCCGGAGCTCTTCAAAGACAAAACATGGATATTGACAAAAACTTCGCGGACGAGCCAGAAGGCGATAGATAAAGTGAAAGAGATTGTTAGATTGTTAGATGGTTCGGTGATCGAGACTGACCCGAAGACTCACGACCTGGTTGTGGCCGGAATCAGCCACATGCCATTAGCGGTCGCGGCCGCGCTGGTCAACGCTATCGGCGGCGAGCCGGAAAAAGAGCTGATGTCAAAGACCGCCGCCTCTGGCTTTCGCGACACGACCCGGATCGCTTCGGGTGACCCGATCCTTGGCGTCGACATGTTCACGACCAACAGGAAAGCCGTGCTCAAGATGATCGGCGCGTTCAAAAGGTCATTGATCGATCTTGAAAAGTTGATCAAAGAAGGCAACGGTGAGAGGATCCGAGAAAAACTCGAAAAAGCCAAGCAATTCAGGGATTCGATTTTTGGATAGCCTTGATCTGACGGGCAGGGAGCGAATAGGCCGGGGATGGATCTTGTATTTGGTCAATCCTTGCTCTGATTTTAGAGTAAGCGTTTAACAATGGTATTTGGAGATTGCTATTTTGTTCTTTCCCCTTCAAAATACTCAGTTCATCGAGTAATCTTTGTAGTATGTCAACGTCGAGACCTGAATCGCAGAGATTGATCGCCCCTTTGATGGCGGCCAGCCGAACAGTGGCTTGTCCGTCTTTGAGAGCGCTAACGATGATATCGGCCAACTTTTTTTTGAACTTGTCCAACTCTTCTTTTTTGCCAAGGCGAATAGTCGCGGCAAGATTCTGTATCCCCTCGGCGACCCTAGAACGCGTATAATCGCTTTTGGATGGAGCAAGCAGCGCCTTTTCGTATGCCTCGAGCAACCTTATTTTCTTGTTGACGGGAACGATTATTAATTCGGCGAAACAGGCCAGATCATCAGTCGCTTTGTCTGTGACAACTGGATTTTTTCCGGCCAAATTATTTATGGCGGATTCAAACTTATTTTCAGACTTCTTCCCGAGGCAGGCCTTGAGGCTTTCTACTTCAGATACCTGCGCGACAAACACATTCTGCGCGTATAAATAAACTCCGCTCATGTTGGGTTATCGCCCGTTTTCATAGATAATTTCAGTCCGGGATGGTATAATTTTTCATCAGCCATGACGAAATTTCTTCGTATAACCCCCACTCTGGGCTTGAAGGGCGAAATTCATATCCCCGGCGACAAATCGATCTCGCACCGAGCGATCATGCTGGGCGCTCTGGCCCGGGGTGAAACCATCGTCAATAATTTTCTGCCCAGCGCCGACTGTTTGGCGACGGCGGAATGTTTCCGGGCAATGGGAATAGGGATCGAGGTGAGGGGTATGAGGTGTGAGGTAAGGGGGAATGGTTTAAAAGGATTGATGGGCCCCAAAAAGACGCTTGATGCCGGGAATTCGGGGACGACGATAAGGCTGCTCTCCGGTATTTTAGCCGGCCAAGAGTTTGAAGTTAAAATAACCGGCGATGAGTCAATCCAAAGGCGGCCGATGGGGCGCATCGCCAAGCCCTTGAGATTGATGGGCGCGAGCATCGAAGGCAAGATCAGGAACAGCGAGGTCTTTGCGCCGCTCAAGATCATCGGCGGGGGCCTCTGCCCGATCCGCTACGAACTACCCGTCCCCTCCGCGCAGGTCAAATCGGCCATCCTCCTGGCCGGGCTGTTTGCGAACGGCGAGACGGTCGTGGTCGAAAACCTGACTTCCCGCGACCATACCGAGCGGATGCTAACGCATTTCGGTGGAGCGATCAAAGTCACGGGTCGCGAGTCGCGGGTCACGGGTTGCCAAGAGTTTAGCGGCCAGGAAGTCGACGTCCCCGGTGATATTTCTTCGGCCGCGTTCTTTCTGATTGCTGGCCTTCTCGCTCCAAACTCCGAACTCAAGCTCTTGAATGTTGGCCTTAATCCGACCCGCACCGGCATTATCGATGTGCTTCATCGCATGGGGGCTTCCATTGAGGTCATTAGAGAGAGAATGCTCTCGGAGGAGCCGAGGGCGGATATCATAGTTCGGAGTTCTAAGTTAGGAGCTGTGAAGTTAGATGGTGAGATAATCCCAAGGATTATTGATGAGATCCCCATCATTGCCGTGGCGGCGACGCAGGCCGAGGGGGTCACAGAGATCAGGGGGGCGAAAGAACTGCGCATCAAAGAGAGTGACCGGATCAGGACAGTGGCCTCGGAATTTCGTAAGCTGGGGGCAGAGGTAGAGGAATTAGAGGATGGCTTGCGAATCCCCGGGCCGCAGAAACTCAAAGGCGCCGTACTTCAGAGCTACGGCGATCACCGAATCGCGATGTCGATGGCGATCGCGGGGTTGGTCGCGACCGGGGCAACGACGATAGAAAATGCGGATTGTATCGAAACGTCTTTCCCAGGGTTTGAAAGCCTTTTGGATAGTTTGAGACAATGAAGCACCAATTTATTCACCGGGTCATCTATCAGGATACCGACGCCGAAGGGGTCGTCTACTACGCTAATTACCTCGGTTATTTTGAGCGCGGCCGGACAGAATTGCTCCGCCGGATGGGGATATCTTTGAAGGAATATAAGAATAAACGGGGGATCGTCTTTGCCGTAAAAAGGGTAGAGTGCGATTATTTATTTCCCGCTTTCCATGATGACGAAATTATTATTACGACCGAAGTTGAGACGGTGAAAGGCGCCAGGATCATTTTTAAACAGACAGCCATGAACAAGGAGAAATTGCTGGTTTCTGCCATGATCACCGCCTGCGCCCTCGATGTTAAGACCATGAAGCCGGTCCGTTTGCCCAAGGAATTGGCGGCGAATGCCAAATAAAATAGTCATCCTGCCCGAAGACCTCATCAATAAGATCGCGGCCGGGGAAGTGGTTGAGCGGCCCGCTTCGGTCGTCAAAGAACTGGTCGAAAACTCGATCGATGCCGGCGCCACCCAGATCTTTGTCGAGATCGCCGATGCGGGCAAGAAATTAATTAAGGTTTCCGACAACGGCCGCGGCATGACGGCTGACGAGATCGAACTGTCGCTTCTGCGCCACTCGACTTCCAAGATTAGCCAACTTGACGACCTGTTCAATCTCTCAACCCTCGGTTTCCGCGGCGAGGCCCTGCCTTCGATCGCCAGCGTCTCCAAAATGAAGTTAGAAGGCAACCCGGCCGGGGCCGGCCTGACCGTGACCGTCAAAGAGCTGTTCTATAACACGCCGGCGCGCAAAAAATTCCTAAAATCAGACGCGACTGAAACCGGCCATATTGGCGACATAATTTCAAAATATGTGCTGGCCAATCCGCAGATCGCTTTTCGCCTGACCTCGGACGGCAAGCCGCTTATCTCTTCGCCTGGCACCGGCAAGCTCTCGGACGCTGTTCTGGCGATCTATGGCGGCGCGCTGCTCCGGGACCTAGTCGAGATCAAACATGATTTTGGGGCCGGAAAGATCTTTGGTTTGGTCAGCCGGCCGACCTTGAGCCGGATCGACAAGAACTACGAGACGTTTTTTGTCAACCGCCGCTTCATCAAGAATTTTCTTCTCAACCGGGCGCTCGAAGAAGCCTATCGGACGCTGATCCCCGGCAACCGCTATCCTGTCGGCATTGTTTTTATTGATATCGATCCCAAGCGAGTGGATGTCAATGTGCATCCGGCTAAACGGGAGGTAAAGTTTGTTAATAACCAGGAGGTCATGGAGGCGGTGAGGGAGGGGGTGAGGAATGCGATTGGCATAAGTCTTGAAAATAATCAAAAGGGTATTGGTTTAGAAGCTGGTCTGGTAAAAAGTGGTATGGGATTGGGGGGTGGTATTTCTGACCAATTACAACTCACCAATTACCATACCAGCATCCAAACCCAAACCCTAAATATAATAAATGAGGCAGAATTCCATGTTTCGGAGATTCAACCCTTATTCCCCATCTACCAATTCAAGCTTACATATATAATAGCCACTGATGGCAAGGAGATAGTGCTGATCGACCAGCACGCGGCGCATGAGAGGATACTTTATGATCGACTTAGTCGCGAGTCACGGGTCGCGAGTCGCGAGTCGCAAACGCTGTTGATGCCGGAAACAATTGATCTGGGCGCGGGCGAGGCGGAGTTTTTGAAAGACAACCTCGATTATCTGAATTCGCTGGGGTTCGACCTGGAGTTGTTCGGCAGTAATAGTTATATCTTAAGGGCTGTGCCGGTTGTCTCCTCAAAAGTGCCGGCCCGGCAGCTGCTCCTGGACATAATTGCCGATATTGAGGCGGCGGGCAAAAGCCCCCAGATTGAAATTCGGCGGGAAAACATCAGAAAGTATGTCGCCTGCCACAGCGCCATTAAGGCAGGGGACAAACTGACCCAGAGTGAAATGGATCGGCTGATCAAGGATCTTTATGCCACGGAGAATCCGCTGACCTGCCCGCACGGCCGGCCGACCATGGTCCGGCTGACGGAAGAGGAACTGCAGAAGCGTTTCGGCCGCTGACGATGCTACCGGCGAAAAATCGCCGTTTTTTCCCGCTTTGTTCGTGGCAATGAAATTGCTAATAATTTGACAGGCTTATCGACGGTCTGATAATATGAGCTTTAAGGGAGTAAAAATTTGGCTAAAAATCTTGTAATAGTTGAATCGCCCGCCAAGGCGAGGACCTTGGAAAAGTTCCTGGGCAAGGACTTTACGGTCAAAGCCAGCGGCGGACACGTGCGCGACCTGCCGGCCAAAAAGCTCGGCGTCAAGGTCGACAAGGACTTTGAGCCGGCCTATCAGATAATTAAAGGCAAGGAAAAAATCGTCAAAGAACTGCAGGAGGCGGCGGCCAAGGCCAAGGTTATTTACCTGGCACCCGACCCTGACCGTGAAGGGGAAGCCATCGCCTGGCATCTTAGCGCCCTCTTGGGCGCGGCCAACAAGACCAAGCGGATCGAATTCCATGAGATCACCAAAGACGCCGTAACCTCGGCGGTTAAACACCCGCGCGATATCGACATGGGGCGGGTTGATGCCCAGCAGGCGCGCCGGATCTTGGATCGCCTGGTCGGCTATAAGCTTAGCCCGCTGCTCTGGAAAAAGGTCATGAAAGGGCTCTCCGCCGGCCGGGTCCAGTCGGTGGCGGTCCGCCTGATCTGCGAACGAGAAGAGCTGATCGGCAAATTCAAGACCGAAGAATACTGGGATATCCACGTCCGGCTCTCCAATAACGCCGAATTTAGCGCCCGCCTGGCCGCCAAGGGGGAGACAGCCCTGGGTGTGCGCCCCAAGGAAAAAGGCCGCGTCATCACCTCCGAAGCGGAAGCCAAAAAGATCGTTGAAGAGCTCAACCAGGCGAGCTACGCCGTCAAAGAGGTCAGGAAAAAA
>JAGVQF010000002.1 GCA_020051815.1 Candidatus Saganbacteria bacterium
CCCTCTCCCAGAAGGAGAGGGGTTGGGTGGTTCAATAAATTGGTAAGGTTTTTCGGCTTTGCAAAATGACGTCATCAGGCAAGGGTGGGGCTGGGGTTACGGACCGACGTACGTCGGTTTTCTCCGCCTTGGCGGAGAAAGGGGCGGAGGTGGCAAGGCAGGGGTGGTGGGGTGTTTGATGACGTCTTGATTTTCTTTTTGTCCATTTTCTTTGATCAAGCAAAGAAAATGGACGAGAATGTTTTGAGCTTTCTTGTGCAGTGCCTCCCATATTGATAATTATTTTTTAGCTGTGCTATGATCATTTCGAGGTGGCAATGTCGATGCGATTGAAAACAGTTCTTTTTCTGATATTTCTGACTTTTATCTGCCAGACCGAAGGCGCTTTCGGGCTTCCGGATAAGCTCGAGCTCAAGGTCCCCTTCCTCTGCCAGGCGCCTTTTGGTGATTGGCGGCAGCCGTGGCAGGACGCGTGTGAGGAAGCGGCGATCATCATGGCGATGAGCTATGTGAAAGGGGCACCTGTAAGCCGTGCATCAGGAAAAAAAGAAATACTGGGCATGGTTAATTTCCAAATGAAAAAATACGGCGGGCATTACGACCTGACGGCCGAGCAGAGCGCCAAGCTGGTTAAAGATTACTTTGGCTACGATAAGGTTGAGGTCCGTTATGATGTGAGCGTCGAAGGGATCAAAGCGGAACTTGCCAAAGGCAATTTGGTCGTTGCCCCCATGGCGGGGCGGCTTTTGGGGAATCCTTACTATACGCCGCCCGGGCCGGCCTATCATTATATGTTGTTCAAAGGCTACGATGACCGGACCGGAGAATTTATCACTAACGATTCGGGGACAAGAAGAGGCAGTGGCCTGCGCTATAAATATTCAGTCGCTTACAGCGCGATCCATGATTGGACCGGCAATAAGAAAATGATCATTCGTGGGCGGAAGGCGATGCTGGTCTTCCTCTCTCCCAAAGAGAATCAAACCGCTCTTGATACTTTTTGATCAGCGCCGGATCGTCGATAGAGAGTAAGTTTTCCGCGTTATATTTTTCCGCCTGCGCCGTCCAGTTGAATGAGCCGGTGAACATGGCTTTGCCATCGATGATCCCAACTTTGTTGTGCATCAGGCCTTTCCCGGTGTCATATTTGACCGTAAAGCCGCGCTGGGCCAGATAGCGGCCCTTGGCATACTTTTGCTTCTCCTGTCCTTTGTCGAGCAAAACCCTGACCCTGACGCCGCGCGCTTTTGCCTTAACGATCTCTTCGAGGATCGGACGGGAGGAGAAAGAGTACATCATAATGTCGACAGTGTTCTTTGCCCGGCTGATCTCACTGACGATCGCGTCGGTACAGCCGCTATCAGGTGAGAAATAGACTCTGGTTTCCGCTGAGGCGATGCCATTAAATCCAAACATCAAACATCCAACTTCAAAACAAATTATAAATATCAAAACATATATCCCAATTTGTTTGGATTTTGTATGTTCAAAGTTGAGGATTGTTTTGATGTTTGAAGTCCCTCGACTTCGCTCGGGATGGCAATGGCGAGCTTGTCGAGCCATTGGAAGTTTGAAGTTAAAGTCCATTCAGTGCTCCCTGAACTGTTCCTTGATCTGATTTCAAATTAAAAGTACCCGCATTCACGGTCTTGTAAACAAAATGCCGTTTTTTGAAACAAAAGAGGTCCCAGGGATGGAGTTTGTGGCCTGTCAGGTCGGCCAGCAGGATGACGAACGGCAGGGAGATGGGGACCTGGAAAAAGACGGGAATGCCGAAATGGCGGCAGGTGTCTCTGATAAACTGGCTGGCCGTGATGGCTGGATTGCCGAGGACAAGTTCCTCATCTTTGACGTTGTTCTCCAAGAGATACCCGGCGATCCTGGCGATGTCTTCGGCGTGGATGAAATGGAAACTGGCATCGACGGTAAAGAAACTGATCAGCCACAGCCATTTTTTTATTCCAAGAATTCCCGATGTGGCATGGGAATAGGGGTGGTGTTTGTCGCCGCCCAGGATCCAGGTCGGGAAAAGTGTGATGACCTTGGGGTAGATCGGCAGTTTGCGCAGTTGTTGGTGGAGGAGATATTTACCGCGCACATAATGCGTCCCCAGTGTCTCCGCCTCGGGCACCGGCTGGTTATTCTTGCCCAGGATGCTGGCGGTCGAAAAATAAATGACTTTTTGGCAGCGGACCGGATCGATCAGGTTGAATAAGTCCAGTGAATAATCGAGATTTCCCTCATGGCCGGCCCAATCGGCCGCCGCGTGGATGACGTAATCCATTTCTTTGATCGTGCCCGCATATTTTTTAATATTCTTGAGATCGTCCACAATGAGCCTGACATTGTCATAAGATTTTGGGTTAAAAATAAGTTTGGCCGGGTCCCTGACCAAAAGATAGAGCTCATATTCGGGATTGGTGATGAGAAGATCAAAAAGGTAATGTCCGACACAGCCGCCGATCCCGGTGACGAATATTTTTTTCATCCGATCAGATCGACTCGATGATCCCCTGATAGAGCAGGGGGAGCATGATCTCGTGATGGCCGGTCAGGGCGAAGGCCGCGCCGCCGGGGCGCGAAAGTACGTTCTGGCGCGGGCGGTAGTGCTGGATCATGTCCATATTGATGGACGTAAAATTCTTGACCTTATTGCCCAGGTTGCGCGCTACCGTCAGCGCTTTTAAGAAAACTTCGGGAAGAAGTACGGCCGAGCCGAGGTTTAGGTAGACCCCGCCTTCGAGATCTCCGAGCACGGAACAGAGCAGGCGGAAATCGATGAATGACGCTTCGCCCATCGCCTGCGCGTCGACATGAGGCGACATGTGGATCGTATCTGTCCCGATCGCGACGTGGACGGTGACGGGGACATCCAGTTTTACTCCGGTCGCCAAAAGGCTCAACGCATTATTCGGTGCCTTCATTTCGATCAGTTTTTTGCCGAGCTTTTCTCCCATTCCTTTGGTGTCTTGATGCCCCGCTGCCTTGATGCCATCGTTCATCTCCCTCATCGTCTCTTCAACCATGCCGAACATGCCTGTCTCAAGACCTTCGCCAACATCTTCGGACGTCCTACCCAAAGTCGCGATCTCAAAATCGTGGATCGAGCCGGCGCCGTTGAGCGCGACGCAGGTGACGATCCCTTTTTCCATCAGATCGATGATGATCGGGTTAAGACCGACTTTTATAACATGAGCGCCCATGCCGATGACGACCGGGCGTTTGTTCTTAAATGCTTTAACTATTGCGTCAACCGAGCCGCGCAGTGAATCGGCCGCTAAAAAATGGGGCAGGGAAGCGTAGAATTTTTCAAACGAAGCGCCTTTCTCGCCCGGTTTGGCGAAAGAAGCGAGTTTGACCTTGGTCGGGCGCTCGTGGGCTGGATAGGTTTTAATCTTCGTTAAATCGGCCGGCTCATATTTTTTCATGATCAACTTCTATGGAAGAGGGACAGATCCACCAATAAACTGCGAATAGCGCTTCTGTTTTTTTCAAGAGTATTTTTTTATATCTTCCCACCGATAAACCTTGCCGGTTTTAAGGTCTTTTTCTGCCGCCCTAATGGATTTCATCAGTTTTTTGTTCTTTAATATCTCTTGAGTTTCTTCCCAAGCCTCGGCTTCTTCGCGCTTCGAGATAAAATCCACAAAATCAAGCACCTCGGAAACCCTGTTTTCCGGCAATTTTTCAACTTTATGAATAACTTTCTCTTTTAAACCCTGCATATTTTCCTCCCTATCTAATTAATAGACTTTCCCGCGATGTTCGATGGTATTGATGAAAACACTTCCTCCCCCAATGCCGTAAATAAGTCGAAAATCACCAATGCGATAACGCCAATAGGTCTTTAGCTCGCCCTTCAGTTTTTTAATATTGGCCCCAAAAAAAGGATTAACCCCCAGATATTCAATGGCCTTATTGGCCTTCTTTTTTGTGTCTTCGTTGAGTTTATCATACTGTTCTTTTGCGGTTTTCGAGAGAATAACTTTAAACATCGAAGAAAATTATAGCATTAGAATAGCGCTTCTTCAATCCCTTTTGGCCTCCCTTTTGAAATCGAGTGAAATTTTCCAGAATAAGCGCTGATAAAGAATTGTAGCAAAATTGCCCGTTTTGGTAAAGGGCAAAAAAGGAAAAAAGGAGGAGATGAAAATGGGAAACGAGATAACGAGTGTCGCGCAATATAACAGTGTAGGTGCGGGATTATTGGCTAAATACGGGAAGGATGGAAATGGGGATAACGAAGTAGATTTTAGGGAAGCGACGGGTTCTCTTAAAATCGAGGATTATAGAAAGATTGCCCAAGCCGGAGATAGCAACCCAGATACGATTTCTTATCTGGACGTCCTGACCTATGAAGGACATAAAATTTCGCAGGCGGTGCTGGATCAGGTGCGGCTTATTCCGGAAATGGCAAGTATCCCCGCCGGCAAATTCAAAATGGGAAGCACAGATGGCGTTTCAGATGAACAGCCGGTTAGAGAAGTTACGATTGCCGCCTTTAGATTAGGCAGATATGAAGTCACTAATGAGGAATATAAACCATTTCTAGAAGCTTCCGGGCGCGAAGTTCCAGTTGAAGTGGCAGATCCAGCTAAGGCCAAACATCCGGTGGTATATGTAAGCTGGGAGGATGCGGTTGCTTATTGTAAATGGCTAAGTGAAAAAACGGGCCGAAAATTCCGGCTGCCTACGGAAGCGGAATGGGAATATGCGGCGAGAGGACCGAAAGGATTGAAATATCCCTGGGGCAATGAATGGAATCAAGCAAAAGCGGTTATTTATACGGACGGGACGAAACCGGTGGGTTCTATTCCCGCAGGAGCCAGTCCCTTTGGCGTAATGGATATGGCGGGAAACGTTTGGGAATGGGTGTCAGATTGGCATGCGGAAAATTATGATCCTAACGATATAGTAAATCCTAAAGGACCCCGAAATGGTGTCTATCGAGTCCTGCGCGGCGGTTCGTGGAACTACTACGTTTCCGTCTTCTTGCGCGGGGCGTACCGGGGCTACTATCTTCCCGAGAATCGCGACGACTACTTCGGTTTCCGCGTCGCCGAGGACTTATAATTACGCCTTGTTCCTTTACACCTTTTTAAGGTGGGGTGGGGAAGTTTTTCGGGAAATTATAAATGACTGAAGGCGCTAATTCGATCGCAAAATGCTACGATCTGCTGAAGTGGCTTGCCCCCACGGTTTCAAAATTCCCCCGGGACCAAAGATATGCCATAGGCCAGCGCATCGAAAATAAGCTGCTGGATATACTCGATCTTCTCCTGGAAGCGAATTATTCCAAAGAAAAACTGACGACTTTGAGAAACGCCAACCTTGGCCTGGAACAGCTTCGTTATTTGATCCGCCTCTCTTTTGATTTGCGCTTTATTAACCTGAAGCGCTACGAATATGCCAGCAAGGAAATAAACGAGATCGGCAAACTTGTCGGCGGTTGGATAAAGCAGCAAATCGCCAGGTGAAGCGATACGGCTGTCTCTATGCGCGAATCTGCTCCTTCGAAAACCTTTTAATCGCCTCAAGAAAAGCCCAAAAGGGAAAGCGCTTTAAATATTCGACCAGTAGCTTCAATTTAGAGCTGGAAAAGGAACTGTTCTCTCTTCAGCAGAAACTGGAAAATCAGACCTACCGGATGGGCGAATATAAACATTTTTATATTTACGATCCAAAGCGAAGGCTGATTAGCGCCGCTCCTTATGCCGATCGGGTTGTACAGCACGCCTTGTGCAACATTATCGAGCCGATCTTTGATAAATCGTTCATTTACGACAACTATGCCTGCCGAAAAGACAAGGGCAGCCATATGGCCGTCGATCGATTCACGGAATACAGCAGGGGAAACGATTATGTTCTGAAATGTGACATAAGACATTATTTCGCCTCGATCGATCATGATGCGCTTTACGGGCTGATTAGGAAGAAAATCAAAGACCCCAAAACCCTGCGGCTGATCAGACTGATAATTGATTCTACGCCGTCCCCCGGGATACCGATCGGCAATCTGACCAGCCAGATATTTGCCAACCTATACCTGAATGAGCTCGATCATCATTTAAAAGAAACGATTAAGTGCCGATGCTATATCCGTTATATGGACGACCTAATCGTTTTTGATAATGATAAAAGCGAGTTGGATAGGATCAAGGGGCATATTCGTGAATTTATAAAAGATTTAAAACTCGAGTTGCATGAGAACAAAAGCCGGGCCTATGCGACAAAGAAAGGCATCTCTTTTCTGGGCTACAAAATTTATCCGGCTCATCGGATCGTGATGAAACAAAATATTAAACGGATCAGAAAACGATTAAGAGGTTATTTTCGGCTATTGCAAAAGGGGGTTGTCGCGAAAGATATAATTATCTGTTCTATGCAAAGCTGGCTTGGCTACGCGCTTCACGCTGATTCATATAACTTAAGGAGGCGGCTTCAATCAGAATTTAGTGTTTAGGGGGCAAGCCCGTAAAGTGCTGCGCGGCGGTTCGTGGAACAACAACAATTCCGACAACTTGCGCGGAGCGAACCGGAACAACAATCATCCCGAGAATCGCAACAACAACATCGGTTTCCGCGTCGCCGAATACTTAAGACTGCCGGAATCCGCGTCTTCACGGAGATGCGGAGCGCGCAAAATTAAGTCCAGGGCTTGTTCCTGTTCCCGACGTGAAGTCGGGACGAATTTAAAACAGCCCGGCTTTGGTGAGTAGGCCGATAGGATTGAAAGCTGAAGCCGGGTATGTTTTCAGCGGGCGCAATTATTAGAGTGGGGGCTGAATGTATGCGCCCGCTGTGAGGGAAAAGAAA
>JAGVQF010000064.1 GCA_020051815.1 Candidatus Saganbacteria bacterium
GATATCGTTGAGATCATCACCGGTAAAAAAGATAATCCCAAAATGGACTGGCTAAGCCTGGCCCGGACCGCCGGGGCCCGGATCAGGATCAAAAAGTGGTTCAAGGAACAGAGGGGCGATGAGATAGTTGAAGAAACTCCGGCGGCCGTCAAAGAAGCGGCCGAAGCCCGGCCGACGCTCGTGCCCAAGCCAAAAGTCTCCGGCAAAACTGCCGTCGTCGTCTCGGGCCTGGCCAATCTGCTCACGCGCTTTTCCCGCTGCTGTTATCCGGTGCCCGGCGACGAGATCGTCGGCTTCGTCAGCCAGGGCAAGGGGGTGGCCATCCACCGCCAGGACTGCGCCACGCTGGCCCGCCAGCCGCAGGCGGCCGAGAAGGCGGTGAAAGTCGAATGGAACCCCGGCGTCGGCCAGCTTTTTCCCGTCGAGATCGAAGTCGAGGCCTTTGACCGGGTCGGCGTTTTTAAAGATATTCTCGCGCAGGTTTCGGAGACCGGCACCAACGTTTCGGCCGCGCGCGTTTCCACCAAGCGCGGCAGTTCGGCCTTCCTGCGCCTTCTCATTGATGTCAGGAATAGCGAACAGCTTGCCGCCGTCATGGCCGCCATCCGCAAGGTCGGCGACGTCTATGACGCAATTAGGAAATAATAATACAGATCTCTGGAACCCCACACTAAAGTGTGGGGAATATTAACAAATTAATTCCCCATACTTCAGTATGGGGATTACAAACCTACCTTATAAATTTATGTTATAATTACCCCATGCATCGCGTGCTTCTGGGGATCGCCCGCGGCGGGCGGATAGCGTCCGCCTATCTCTTTGTCGGCCCGCCGTCCTCGGCAAAGGCGCAAGACGCGGCTGGCTTCGCCGGGCAACTCGGCTGCGGCCAGATCGATCTCCTGAAAGTCGCGCCAGATGGGGCTTCCATCAAGATCGACCAGGTGCGGGAGATCCAGCGCGCCGTGCGCTACGGGCCGGCCAGCAGCGCCTACCAGTTCGTGATCATCGAGCGGGCGGATGATATGACCGCCGAAGCGGCCGGCGCTTTTTTAAAGACGCTGGAGGAGCCGCCGCCGCGCGTTGTTTTTGTCCTGTTGGTCGAGCGGGAAGACCGGGTCTTCCCAACGATCCGTTCGCGGTGCCAGAAGATAATTTTTCCGGAAGGCCAAAAAAGCTGGCAGCCGGACCAGGAATTCAATAGTTTCTATGAAGACTTGAGAGCGATCAAAAGCAAAAGCATCCTTGAGCTGTTTGATCTGTCGGCCCGGCTGGAGAAAGAGAAGGAGCGGATCGAAGCGTTGGTCTATGATCTGGCATTTTTCGCGAAAGAAGAGCTCGCGAACGCAAAAATGACCCGCGTTGTCCTTGAGGCGGCCAAGAATTTGAAGAAAAAAGCCAATCTCAAGCTGACGCTCGACCTGATGTGCTTGAGGTTAAAAGAATTATGAGCGAACACTTAAAACTGGGCATTAAATTAAGAAAATACAACCGGGTCTGCCCGATCACCGGCTACAAGGAAGAGACGATCAAGGTCGGCTCGCCGGTCATTGTCCAGACCGACCGCGGCATCGAATACGGCGAGATCATCTCCTTTGCCCGCGGTTTTCCCAGGACGCTCTCCTCCGATGTGCGGCTGAAAAAAGTCGTGCGCTACGCCACGGCCGAGGATGTCGAGAAGGAGCGCTCGATCGAGGCGATGGAGTCAAAGAGCTACGTGACGGCGGTCGAAAAAGCCAACGAGTACGAGCTCCCCATCCGGGTCATCAATATCGAGTATCTCTTCGACACCAGCCGGGCCATCGTCTATTACCGCTCGACGGACAAGGGCAAGGCGGCGCCCAACCTGCGCGATTATTCGCGCGAGCTGGCCACGGCTTTCTCGGCCCGCGTCGACCTGCGCCAGATCTCGCCGCGCGACGAGGCCAAGCTCTTTGGCGGCATGGGCATCTGCGGCCGCGGGCTCTGCTGCGCGACCTGGCTGGAGAAGCCCAAACACGTGACGGTCAAAATGGCCAAGGAGCAGGGACTGTCGATCTCGCCCGGCAAGACCGCCGGCGTCTGCGGCCGGCTGATGTGCTGTCTGGAATACGAGCATGGGAAATGAATGTCAAATGTCCAATGACAAATGTCAAATGAAAGTATCGCTTTGCGATATTATTTAATGATGTGCCATAGGCACACATCCATTTGTCATTTTTAATTTGTCATTTGTCATTAATCTTATG
Source organism: Candidatus Saganbacteria bacterium (assembly GCA_020051815.1). GTDB lineage: Bacteria > Margulisbacteria > WOR-1 > O2-12-FULL-45-9 > XYB2-FULL-48-7 > 2-01-FULL-53-15. The sequence goes on from JAGVQF010000064.1 coordinate 2,226, forward strand.
AGAGGAGGTAATTTGCATGCCTAAGATCGAGATCAGAAAAGGCGAGGACCTGGAAAAAGCCCTGCGCAAGTTCAAAACAAAATTGCGCCACGAGGGGACGCTCGACGAGATGAAAAAGCGCGAGCACTACGAAAAGCCTTCGCAGCGGCGCCGCAAGGAAAGAGAAGAAGGCAAACGCCGGGAAGTCCGCCGAAGAAAAGAAAACGAATAAAATAAATGAAGGTGCTCGACCGCTACGTTCTGCGCGAGACGCTCGCCCCCTTTATCGTCGGGGTGGTCGGCTTTATCCTGGTCCTGACGGTCGACCTGCTCTTTACCATGGCCGACCTGATCATCAACAAGGGGGTGCCGGCCTGGGCCGTGCTCAAGCTGCTGGTCTATAAACTGCCGTCGCTCCTCGTCATGACCTTTCCGGTCTCGACGCTTTTTGGCACCGCCATGGCGCTCGGCCGCCTGGGCAAGGACAACGAGCTGACGGCCCTGCGCACTTCCGGGATCTCGATCACGCGCATCGCGGCGCCGATCCTCCTCCTGGGCCTTTGCGTCAGCCTGGTCTCGTTTCTCACCAACGAAAAAGTCGTGCCCTACGCCAACGCCGTTTCGAACCAGATCATCCGGCAGATTATTTACAAACAGCCGCTGCCCGAGGTCAAGGACAACGTCTTCTTCAAGGACCAGCAGAACCGCTACTATTACGCGAAGCGGGTCGATATGAAAACAAGGCAGATGGAGAACCTCATGGTCTACGAGCTGACCGACGAGAAATACCCGCGGGTGATCCTCGCCGAGCGGGCGGCCTTTACCGGCAAGATCTGGGAACTCAAAAGCGGCGTGGTGCACAAATACGACGAAAAGGGCTACCTCAACTATGAGGCGGCCTTTACCGACATGAAGCTTAATATCGCCGAGGACGTGCTCAACCTGGCCCAGCAGAAAGACGTCATGGACATGGACCGGCAGGAGCTCTCTTCGATGATCGCCGCGCTGGGCAAGGGTGGCGTCAACACCGCCTCCATGCTGACCGAGCTCTATCTGCGCTATTCCATCCCTTTCACCTGCTTTGTTTTCGCGCTGGTCGGCATCCCGTTTTCCCTCTCCGGTCCGCGCACCGGCCAGACCTGGGGGATCATCGTCACGATCGTCTTTATGTTCACTTTTTACGTTTTTGCTTCGATCTTTCGTTCGCTCGGCCGCGGCGGCGTCCTGCTCCCGGCGGTCGCCGCTTTTACGCCGCAGCTCTCCTTTGCCGCGATCGGTTTTTTGCTGCTGGTCAGGGAGGCCAGGTTCCGCTGATATGAACGAAATGGCGCAGATCAGAAAAAAATTGAACGCCAATCCGGGCGATCCCCGGGCCCTGCGCGGCGCGGCCAAATATTATCTCGATGAGGGCTATTACAAGCAGTCGCAGGGAGCGTACCTCTCCGCTTTTGAGGCCGACCCGCGCGCCTGGCCGCTGATCCTGCTCGATCACGAGTCAAAGATCGCCGCCGACCCGCAAAAATTAGGGCCGCGCCTTTCGCTGGCGGGGCTCCTCCTCTCGCTTGGCCAGGTTGACGGCGCGTTACTCGAGCTCGAAGAACTGCTGGATGAAGATCCCCAGAATGTCGAGAGCTACAACCTGCTCGGGCGGATCTATATCAAGCAGAACCGGACCGACGAGGCGATCGCCCTGCTTGAGCGTTCGATCGCGCGGGGGGTGAGGGACGTCAACCTGACGGAGAC
>JAGVQF010000161.1 GCA_020051815.1 Candidatus Saganbacteria bacterium
CGGCCCGTTAGCCGCCTCAACCATTATGGCGACCAATACCGCCGGCGCGGCGGCCGGCCTGACCTGGATGATCATCAGCTGGGTGCACAAGCGGCCAAGCGTTCTCGGCCTGGCGACCGGCGCGATCGTTGGCCTGGCCGCGGTCACGCCCGCTTCCGGCTACGTTAGTCCGCTCTCGGCGATGGCCATCGGCAGTGTTGCGGCCATCCTTTCATATTATATGATTATCTTCCGGATGAAGATCAAATTTGACGAATCGCTCGATGTCTTTGCCTGCCACGGTGTCGGCGGCATCTGGGGTGTTTTGGCCACCGGCTTGTTCGCCCAAAAAGTGATCAACCCGGCCGGGGCCAACGGCTTATTCTTCGGTAACCCGGGCCAGTTAGGGATCCAGGCGCTGACCGTCTTGGTCGTGGCCGTCTTTTCCTTTGTGGTATCATTTATTGCGGCCAAGATCATCGACGCGATGTTCAAACTGCGGGTCGGCGAGAACGAAGAAGACGTCGGTCTTGATATTTCACAGCACGGCGAGTCAGCGTATTAGAGAGTAGAGAGTAGGGAGTAGGGGGTAGAATATATGGATATGAAAAAGATCGAAGCTATTATCCGGATTGAAAAATTAGAAGAGGTCAGGGTGGCGCTCGAGGCGGAAGGGTTCATTGGCATGACGGTGACCGAGGTCAAGGGACGCGGGGCGCAAAAGGGGATCATGCTCGAGTGGCGGGCCGGCGAATACCGCGTGGAATTCCTGCCCAAATTGAAACTGGAGTTGGTCGTGGACGATTTTGACGCCGAGCGGGCCATCAAGGCGATCGAAGCGGCGGCCCGGACCGGCAAACCGGGGGATGGCAAGATATTTGTCTCTCCGGTGGACAACGTGATTCGCGTCCGCACCGGTGAGCGCGGCAAAAAGGGCTTGTAACTTATTTCACTTGCTTAAATCAGGTTTTTCGGCTAAAATCAGTTTGTTAGCCAATGGAAGCCCTTGAACATCTTTATCAGCATAGCGTAATCCCCTTAAATTTTTTTGGGATTGACCTGACCATCACCAACGGCGTCATCACGCTGTGGCTGGCTGTCATATCCGCTTTCCTTTTCTTTTTTCTCTCCACCCGCCGTTTAAACCAGAGGCCGACCGGCTGGCAAAACCTGGTCGAAGTTTTTATCCTCTTTGTGCGTGATGAAGTGGCCGGGCAGATCAAGCACGATCGTGATAAATGGCTGCCGTTCCTTTTAAGCATCTTCTCTTTTATCCTGTTTTGCAATTTATTGGGGCTTGTCCCTGACATGTCCGGGGTGACCGGCAATATCAACACCACGGCCGCCCTGGCCATAGTGGTTTTTGTCGTCGTCCAGATCGCCGGCATGGTCAAACAGGGGGTGGGCGGTTACCTCAAGTCCATCGTGCCGGGCGGCCTGCCGCTCCCTATCACGCTTTTTATGATCCCGATCGAGATCGTCGGCCAGCTGGCCAAGCCGTTTTCGCTGGCCTTGCGGCTTTTTGCCAACATGTTCGCGGGCCACGCCGTCATGCTCATGATCTTTGCCCTCATCTTTGTTTTCAAAAGCTATTTTATCCTCCCGCTGCCGGTCATCGGCAATGTGGCGGTCCTGGCCTTTGAGATCTTTGTGGCCTTTATCCAGGCCTTTATCTTTACTTATTTATCGGCCATGTATATTGCGACCGCCACCGAAGGCGGGCATTAGAGAAAGGATTAAGAATTAAGGATTAAGGAGAGAAAAGAAGGAGGGGTAAAAAATGGACCATTCATTAGCGTTTCTATCGGCGGGTTTGGGTATGGGTCTCGCGGCGCTGGGTACGGCGATCGGCATCGGCATGCTGGCTTCGAAAGCTCTGGAAGGGATGGCGCGCCAGCCGGAAGCGGCGGGCGACATCCGCACCGGCATGATCCTGGCCATCGCGTTCGTGGAAGCCATCGCGCTCTACGCGCTGGTTGTTTGCTTAATTCTGGCCACCAAAGGGTAGGCTATTATAGGAGATTCCCCACACTTAAGTGTGGGGAATTAGTATTCAATTATGTTGGAATTCGAACCGGGTTTAATGATCTGGACGGTCGTCTCGTTCGGGCTGCTCGTCCTCTTGCTCTATAAGGTCGCTTTGCCGCCGATCCTGTCTCTTTTGGCGCAAAGGGAGAAGATGATCGCGGATTCGATCGAGCAGACGATGAAGAATCAGAAAAGGTCGGAGGACCTGATGGCCGAATACCGGGAAAAGCTGAACCAGATCAACCAGAAAGCCGACCGGATGATCGAGGAGTCAAAAAAAGACGGCGAAAAGCTGAAAGCCGAGATCCTTGAGCGGGCGGAAAAACAGGCGGGACTGATCGCCGAGCGCGCGAGCCAGGACATCGCGCGCGAGCGGGATAAGATCATTGCCGAAGTGCGGCGCTCGACCGCCGAGCTGGTAGCGCTGGCGGCGGGCAAGGTTTTACGCAAAACGATCTCTCCCGAAGATAACCGGCGGCTGATAGAGGAGAGCATGAAGGAAGCGGTAAGCACTAAGGATTAAGTTGTAAGCATGAAAGAGATCGATCTGGATAAGCTTTATGAGATCGCCGGGCAAGAGGCGCTGACGCTTGAGTCAGAGCTAAATGCCCTGGCTAAACTGCTGGCCAAGAATTTTGAGTTGCGGAGTTTTTTTGAGAACGCGGCTTTTTCAAAAGAAGCAAGATCAAAATTGCTGGCCGAGGTTATGCCCGGCGCTTCGGAGCTTTTTTGGCGGCTGATCGGCCTCCTGCTCGATGAGCGCCTGGAGAAAGGCGTCATCAAACTTTCGGAAAGGTTCACCAGGCTGGCTGCCAGCCGGACAAAGACTGTATTCGCGGAGGTCGCGACCGCGTATCCCTTGGCCGCGGACGAGAAAAAGAAAATAACCGGCCGGCTGGGCGGCCGGGTCAATTTGCGCGAGGAGATAGACACGTCCCTGATCGGCGGCGTCAGAATATTTACGAGCGACGGTAAATATTTTGACGGCAGTCTCAAAGGCGCGCTGGCTAATTTAAAGGAGAGTATTATTAATGTCTGAAGATCTTTCGGCGATCATAAAAAAACGGATCGGGGAGTTCCAGTCCATTTCTAAAGTGGAAGAGGTCGGCACCGTGATCGAGTCGGGCGACGGCATCATCCGCATCAAGGGCCTGCCCGGCGCTATGGCCGGCGAGATGGTCGAGTTCCCCGGCCAGATCTACGGCATGGTCTTTAACCTTGAGCGCGAAGACGTGCTGGCGGTCCTTTTGGGCCCGCACACGGCCATCAGAGAGGGCGACCTGGTCAAATCGACCGGCCGCGTCATGGAAGTGCCGGTGGGCGACGCCCTGATCGGCCGGGTTGTGGACGCCATCGGCGCCCCGATCGACGGGCTGGGCCCGATCAAAACGAAAAATTTCCGCCCGGTGGAGCGACTGGCCCCCGGCGTTATCGACCGGACCCCCGTTGTCCAACCACTGCAGACCGGCTACAAGCTGATCGACGCGCTCATCCCGATCGGCCGCGGCCAGCGCGAGCTGATCATTGGCGACCGTTCGACCGGCAAATCGACCCTGGCTATCGACGCCATTCTCAACCAGAAAGGCGAGAACGTGGTCTGCGTTTACGTCGCCATCGGCCAGAAAGAGGCCAATATCCTCCAGGTCATCGAGACCCTGCGCGAGCACGGCGCCATGGACTATACGATCGTCGTTTCGGCTTCGGCCTCCGACCCGGCTTCGCTCCAGTATCTGGCTCCCTACGCCGGCTGCGCCATGGCCGAAGAGTTCATGTTTGGCGGCCGCGACGCGCTGATCATCTTTGACGACCTGACCAAGCACGCGCAGGCCTACCGCATGATCTCGCTCCTCCTGCGCCGGCCGCCGGGGCGCGAAGCTTATCCCGGCGACGTTTTTTATCTCCACTCGCGCCTGCTTGAGCGTTCGGCTAAATTGCGGCCGGAGTCGGGCGGCGGTTCGCTGACCGCCCTGCCGATCATCGAAACGCAGTTGGGTGACGTCACCGCCTATATTCCGACCAACGTCATCTCGATCACTGACGGCCAGATCTTCCTCGAAGAGGGATTATTCAATGCCGGTGTCCGGCCGGCGGTCAATGTCGGCATCTCTGTCTCGCGTGTCGGCGGCAAGGCCCAGGTGCCGGCCATCCGTAAGATCGCGGGGCGCCTGCGGCTTGATCTCGCGCAATACCGCGAAAAGCAGGCCTTTTCACTCTTCGCGGCCGAGGTTGACGAAGAGACCCAGCGCCAGTTAAAACGCGGCGGGCTGATGGTCGAGATCCAG
>JAGVQF010000131.1 GCA_020051815.1 Candidatus Saganbacteria bacterium
ATCTCAAAAAGCTGGCTGTGTTTGGCGACGAATTGGGTGCCGTTCTCGATCGGCTTGCCGCTGTATTTGTCGTTGGCGTCGCGGTCGTGGGTCTTGCCGAGTTGCAGGGACCAAGCGCGGAAAAGACCCGCCGGCGGACTGAGTTCGGAAAAGAGCTCGCGGGTGAGGCCGTAGAAATATGAATCGCGGAACTGGGCCGCGATGGCGGGTGGGAAAACTTCGTCCGGATAGGTGGTGCCGGTCTGGCGCTGGCCGTGCACCACGCTGTGGTATTCGCCGTTAATAAACTCGGGCTGGCGCATAAACATGATCTCGATGCCGATCTTTTCGGTTTTGGAGAGGTCGGCGGGCAGAAATTTGCGCAGGGCATTATCGATATTTTCGGAGACGGTGCCCAGGTCTTTCGTCTCAAACTTTGTATCGCCGTTAGCCGTTCGCCCCGGCTTATGAAAGCCCATGGCGTGGAACTGGCCGTCGGTCTTTTCGTAGCTTAGAAAATAGGTCAGTTCGGGGAGCGCCTCGCCGGCCGGCAGAGCGATACTGAAGTATTTTGTCTGGCCGTTCTCGGTCAGCGCGATGGTTGCCCGGTCGGGCGTCGGGATATAAGAGACCGGTTTGGTCAGCGAAAGCGGCAGCCACTTTGTCGTCTTGCCGATCTTGACCCTGGCCGCGGAGGTGGGGATGGAAAAGAACATTTTGGCCGGTGGCTCGCCCGCGAGCTCTTTGGGGCCACGATCGAGTATGACTTTTTCCACCCGCGTCAGGATCAGTTTGATCTCGCCCTGGCTTTTTTTGAGCTGCGGGCGGTATTCCAAGGTCCCGTCATAATTGTTGGCTTCGTTTTGGTAAAACGCTGCCCGGCTCCCCATGCGTCTTTGGGGGTTGGCCAGGAACTTTTTGCCTTCGAGATCGACGAGGTCGTCCACCGCCAGTGTCAGCCCTGTGTCTAGCCCATCCTCCCCAAAAAGCCGGAGCGTGCCGTCACCGTCAAAGGCGGCGGTCAGGTCCTCTTTTTCGAGCCGCCAGCTCAAGTCCTGATATTTCCCCTTGATGTTCACGTTGGGCAGGTCATAAAGATTGGCCGGCAGGGAATAGACAAAATGCGGATCGTTCTCGACAGAATCGCGGCGGCGCAGTTTAACGAAGGCCAGCGCGCCGTTTGCCTCGCGCGTCACCTCGAGCACTTTTCTGGCTTCGGCCGGGCCGGCGAGCGAGCGCGGCAGGTCTTGCAGAGGCACGACCGCCTCAGAGCCGTCGCTGCGTCTGATATGAAGCAGGCCGTTCATCTTGAGCGCGCCCTGATTGATCTCTTGGGTGTGTTTATCGTCTTTGACCGGCGACCAGGTTTGGCCGGCCGGATCGTAGAATATCTTGCCGGAGGCGTTGATCTCCAACACCTCGAGCTTGGCGGCGGAATCTATACCCGCGAATTTCTTTTCGACGGGGAAGGTTTCGCAATTGGTCAGCAGGGTCGTAAAGGCGACCCGGTTGTTGTCGTCGGATGGCATAGAACGGACGATAAAATTGGGATTAAATGGCTGTTTGGCTTCACGGTCAAAATCGAGGAAAGCGAACCTCAACCGGTTATAGAGCTGATCGGCATCCGCGTCGGCCGGATCGCGGTAGTTGTCTGCATAGTCGGCCACGAGCCAGGTGGCGGCGCCGGCGCGGTTTTCCGAGCTGATCACCGACTGGGGGTCGGCAAAAACATCGAACCTGATGTCATATTCATGGCCGGCTTCGGTTATGGCTTTGATCTTATCTTTGGGATGCAGGTGGATGGGATACTCGGTCTTGACCCGGCCGAGATAGAGATGTCCCTTTGAAAAGGCCTCGAGATAACGCGCGCCGCGCTCATTGGTTTTTATCCGTCCGTAGGCGGTCTCTTTCCAGAAATCCTTGCCGTGAAAGCCCTCTTCCCGCTTGTCTTCTTTGATGAAGCTGTCGCGGCTCTCGGGATATGGGATATTCCACTCCCGGCCGTCCGCCGTGGTGTAGCGGAGGCCGACATAAGCCTCCTGGCGGCTCCAGCCCATGACCTGATTGATCGGGCGCGTCCGGTCAGGATTGGGGAAAGAGGCCTTGAGCGCGTCCTGATTGACGACGCGCAGGAGCATGTCTTTGCGGGCGGTGTATTCGAGCTCGGCCTGCAGTTCGCGTTCGCTGTTAATGACGATAAAGGCCTCGTCGCAAACGTTATAATTCTCGGCGGGGGCAAGGACAAGCGCCTCCGGTTTGTCGATAAACCAGAGCGCCCCGGCTTTGGCGAACCGGTCGTAATTTTTGCCGCCGTATTCGGCGCGGCCCCAGTCCCCAAAGGCCCGCTTAAAACCGGCCGGCTCCGGCTCGCCGGCGATCCAGGTCAAATTATCGCGGTCGATCGTTTGGCCATCCCAGTCGATCAGGTGCCGCGGCGGCAGAATTGCCTCGTGGCTGTAAAAGCCGTGGACGCCAAAGAGCGCGTGGCCGGCGACGGTCAGGTCAAACTCTTTTTCGCGGGCTTCGGGCGGCGTGTTGTTGACGAGCTTGAGCCGGTTGGACATTGAGCGCGAGAAGGGGAAAATTTCCAGCATATCTTCCCGCCGGACCCAAAGATATTTATGATTTTCTGGCTGACTGCCCGGCCGATGGTTGTAATTCGGATTTTTGATCCGGATATGGGTCGCCGGCACGTAATGGGCGGCTAGATCATAGCCGGTGTCTTCGGGCGAACTTCGCTCACGTTCCCTGAGCTGCCAGACCTGGTAGAGCGTGTCGCCCAGGCGGGTCTCCGGGGTCGAGAGGTTGGCGGTCTTGGTCCTATAGTTGTCGTCGGCGGCGTCGAGCTTGCGCAGATTGTGGACGATCTCGACCGAGAAAATGCCGAGCATTTCGCGATAGAGCTTATCGATCTCCTCATGATTGAGGCCGCCCTGCGCGGCTTTTAACCGCAGGTCGCGGGCCTGTTCGCGGAAGAAGAGGCCGCGATACCTGACTGCCTCGTAAGTCATCCGGATAAAGGGCTCTTCGCCGTTAAGATCGAACCAGTTTTTTGTCTTTGTCGCCGTAACCGGATCCTGACCCTGCGCGATCATCTGCCGCAGGCGCGGGATGTAGGCCTTTGGGTCTTCGGTGTCATAATAGAGTTTGCCCAGCGCCTCGAATTCGCCGATCAGTGCTTCGGTCGCCGTTTCGATCTGTGCCGCCGTCGCGCCGGTTTCGGGCAATTCCAGATAATGTTCATGGAACCGGCCATAGATCCGGTCGCGCTCGGAGCGGATGAAATTGTGCGCCGCCTGGGCGTCGCGCAGGGTCTTGACGTTCTTGATATCGCCGTAGGGCGAGGTTTCGCCGCAGAGCTCGACCTCGACGAACGGATATTCCTGGATCAGCATGTTGACGAGCTTCGAAAAATTGCGCTCCGGTTCTTTGATATAAGCGATCATGCGGGCGCAGAAAGCGCTCATCTTTTTGCGCATGGAATCGGAGATATAGGGCTCTTCCTGGACATTGAAGAGTGAGCGCTTCTGGTTGATGGCCGAGCCGATGGCGGCGGTGCCGGAGTGCCAGTCGGCAAAGAGCGTCCAGCCGCCGATATAGGCGGTGGCCAGGTCGAAGAAACAGGCGATTGGGTCTTTGACGCCCAAAGCGGTCAGAGAGAGCAGTCCGCCGTATTTAAGTGCCATGCCGAAGCCATATTCCACCCCCATCTGGTGGAGGGAAGAATACCTGATCCGGTTGGCCGTGCGGTAGGCGGAGCGTAATTTCTTGGCCAGGTCAGCTTCGTCCGCGCGCAAGCAGCGCGCGAGCCGCGCCCGCAGAGCCGAGGCCGCGTCGTCAGCCAGGCAGACGGCGAGATTGTCGAGCAGGAGACCTTCATTCTCCGGTTTTTCCAGAATGGCCGCCAAGATCTTTTCCAGCCGGGCGGGGTGTTTGTCTTTATTTTCCGGGTCGATCATGATCTTTTCGACTTCATACTGGAGCTCCGCGTCCGGGCTGTCTTTGACCAGCCGGCGCAGATTATTTATCAAATCTGGAAAAGAGCTGTCTTCGTGACTATCGTTTATCGCCTCAATGACCAGTCGGGTTTTTTCGCCCTGGATCTGCTTAATAAGATTTTCACTAAGAATTTTGAGCGCGTCGTTCCTGGACAGTTCTTTAGTGCCCGGGGCTTCGAGCTGGCGGATCCGCTCGCCGTCTTCGAGCCGGAAGTAGATCGAATTGTCCGAGCCCTTTTCGGCCTGGATCTTGACCGTCCGGCCGTCTTTCAGGGTCGCTTCCCGGTAGTTCAAACGATCGATACGCTTCTTAATGCCGTTCGACCACTTTTCGGTCAGCCGCTCGCGCCCGAAACTGTCGAGGGGATAGAAGCGCGCAATGAGGCCGCCGCCGAGAGCGGCCAAACCGGTCAGGGAGCTAAAATAATGCTCAAACAGGGCGTCGACGCCGAAGAGCGTGAAAGTCAGCGACCGCCAGCCCACATAATTGATCTTGCTCAAGATCTGCGCGTTGGCCATGATCAGCCCCCATTTCAGCTGCCCTTTTTCGTAGGGCAGATGCAAGGTCGCCATCCTGGTGTCGCGCGCGCTTTTGATCTGCAGATAAGTGATCCCCGCCGTCAGAGCGGTCGCGCCGCCGATGAAGGGAAGAAAAACAGAGCTGAAAGCGTCTTTAAGGTTGACCCAGAAACCGCCGGTCGAGTCGTGGACGGCCACGCCGCCATAGATCATATTGGCGGCGACAAAGACAGGCATCAAGAGTGTGCCGAATTTTAATATCTGACTCCACTTTGAATGGGGATCTTGGATCTGGTGGGCAAACAGGGTGCAGGTGATCGAGGCGGCCGCGCCGGGAGCGAGCAGCCAGAAAGCGGAGACGCCGGAAAGTGTCAGCCCGATGGCGGCCGCGCCGACCGAGGCGCTCGCCATGGCGAACTTGAAGGCCGAATAGTTCTCGACCGAGGCCGCCAGGTCCGACTGGATGGTGTAATAGGTATTTTCCAGCCCGGAGGCGATGTTTGAGAGCGCGACGTCCGTGCCGTCGAAGAGAGGCGAGACCTGTTCGGCTTTGATCCGGCCAAGCATGTGGGATTGGATCCCGCTGATATCGGAGAGCCCGGCGCGGTAGCCCGATTTCAATATACCCTGATTAACCAGCAGGTCGAGAACCTGATCGGGCGAGCCGGTGGCCGGGCGCAATTCGCGCAGGCCGGCGGCAAGATTGTTCCGGTCGACAAGGCCGCACTTTGAATAAAGCCGTGTGACTTTTTCGGAGTAAATATTTTGTAGCCGGTGCACTTGAGCGCTCATTTTACCGTTCATTTTATTTCATTGCCCTTTCATGTCTTCCAATATATTATCGGCAAAAAGTGGGGAAAATTTCAGAGGAAAAAATAAAAAGGGGCCCCCAAAAAAGCGAGGGCCCCTTTTATCAGGAAAACTTAAAAGTCCCCTGGGATGTCCACGTCAAACTTGATTTCAATAGTTTGGCTGGTGGCCGGGTTATTGACTTTTATGCGTGCGAACTCGTAAGGGTATTCAAGGGAATGATGGAACCAACCCTTAACGGTGATCGATTTGGCTCCGGGCGCGATGTCGAACGGCGAGCCCTGAGGCCAGCTTCTATCGGTGAAAACGTCAAGTTTTCCCTTGGTAAAACCGGCGGGGACGGGCTGTTTCAGGTTAACCGTGATCTTGAGTTCCGGGCTGCCGTCGCTTCCCTTCTGGCCGGTCGCTTCCACTTTTGGCGTCCCTTCAATTTCAAGGGCCGGGACGTCAACCGCTGCTACGGCCGCGAGAGCAAACATTCTTACTGCTGTCGGCATAGTTATTGTCATAAATATTTCACCTCCTTTTTGTCGATATTATTCATAGCCGGGGATCGGCAGGTCGAATTTGATCTCAATCGTATGTTTGGTTGCCGGATTGTGGATCTTTAACAGGGCGTACTCACCGCTTGACTGCCGGAGAGGATGATGCAAAAATCCCTCGACGGTGACGGCGGTGTCGCCCGGTTTGATGTCGAAAGGGCCGCCCTGGACATAGCATTTACCGGTACAGATCTCGAGCTTGGCTTTTATATATCCGGCCGGTATCGGCTGGAAGAACTCAACGGTCGCGCGGATCAATTTTGCGCCGTCGGCGCCGAGTTTGCCGGTTTTTTCTGAAGTGACATTTTTGACCCAGGCGCTGGTTTGAGCCGGGGTTTCCGGGGCCGGCGGTTTGTAAACGGTAGTTTTATCCGGGGGAGAGTATTTTAGCCAATCGTATTGAGCGGTCACCGGCGCTCCAGGATAGGCAAAAGTCCCGGACCAATCATCCAGGCCGAGAGCCGGCCACAGATTAGCGATGATCCGGCCTGGACGGCCGGGCAGGTCGGTCGGCGAGCCGGTGACGGTCCGCACTTTTTGCCCGTCGACAAAATAGCTGATATGATCTCCGGCCCATTCAAAACCGTAGTTGTGAAAATCCCGGCTGGCATCAAACTTCAGGGGGATCATTTGTTCGTGGAGACCTTCCCCCAGATTGAAATAATTGGTTTGGACCTGGCGGGGAGCCCTGCCTAAAAATTCAAACACAATCTCATCGCCGGCGCCATTGTTGATAAAAAACGAAGTGACAAGGCCGTCGCCCCTGGCCGCCTTCAGCCTGGCTTCGAAATAACCGTAGAGAAAGGACTCCTGCGCCGAACGATATTCGCCCGAAGCATAAGGCTTGCCTTCGCAATGTTCTGGACAACCCTCATTGTCCACCGCCAGGGTCATGATCCCATTATTAAAAGAAATATTGTCGTACTGCCAGACAGTGTTAAAACGGGGGTCTTTATTTTGCCAGCTGGCGGTTTCCCAGCTGTCGCGTTCGTGTTTGTCTAAATTGTTGACCAGCGCGGGCGGCCAGTTAATTAGAGCAACACTTGATGTTTGAGCTATCACAGGCATAGTAATTCTCTTTCGTGCCTTTCTCCAGGAAATTTCAGTTTATTTTTGGCCCGTTCAAAGTAGTGCGAGATTATCCTAAAATATGCGATAATTTAACAGGAGGCAACATATGGGCGGAATTAATGAAATTCAACCCGGGTCATCTTTTGCAGCCAAAAGATCGCTCATAACCCGAGAGGTCACAAAATCGGAAGCGGCTCAAGCGGACAGAAAACCACTTTCCCTGCGGGAGAAGTGCGAGCTGATTGTCATAACTGGAGTTGGTTTTTGGACTACCGAAGCGGAATCAGCGGCCTGGCAAAGGGTGGGATTCGGCAATTACCACATTTACGGCGGCATGAAATTTAGCCAGACAAAGTTGAACCAGTTGCATAAGGACATCGAGAAGAGCCATCTGCCACCAAGCATTGTTACGATGGACAAAGAAGGGGGGACAATCGGCCCCTGGCAGCATGATAGCGTTGAAGGGGGGATAAAATTCTGGTTGGGAGCTTTAGCCGTGCGGGCCACCCCAGCTGACACCCAACGGGTCGCCGAGCTTATGGGCCGGGAATTATCGCTTAATGGGATCAACTTAAACCTGGCGCCGATGGTTGATCTGCAGGATGCTGACCGGCCAATCGACGCGTGGAATTATCAGGCCTTAACCAGGGCGGCCGCATTATTTGTCAAAGGGATGACGGCGGCCGGAGTGGGGACGTGCGCGAAACATTTCCCTGACGGGTCTAAGATCGGCAATACCCATAAGGGTCGCGTGGCTGATGCCAGGACCAAGCAGGAATTAAAAATAAACGAAAGATACAAGCCATTAATTGCCGCCGGTGTGCCGGCAATTATGATGTCACATGTTGTTTTCCAAAATATCGATCCGGCAATGCCGGCAACACTCTCAAAAATGACCCTGGCAATTTTACGCCAGGACTTGGGCTTTAAAGGCCTAATCATCACTGATGCCATGGAAATGAAAGCGATCTCTGTCCTGGGCTTGTCATCCGCCGAAGCGGCAATTCTCGCCTTTGAAGCCGGCGCGGATTTGATCTTGGGCGGAACAGATGATGCAAGAGAAATTGGGGACGCTCTTTACAAGGCAGTCAGGAATGGCAGGATATCTGAATCAAGATTAGATGAGACTGTAGCACGCATTCAAGAATTCTCCGATCGATTCCCGATCAAAAAAATGGCCGACAACCAAGCCGCCGAGCTTGGTGAACTGCAAAAACAGGCGGCCGAGCTCTACGCGAGCATCTTTGGGAAATGATTGTACGGCCGGGAATATTTGCCGGAGATCGCCTATTTCTTCTGTCCCATCGTCACAAAGCGGACATGCTGGCCGAGAGCCAGCCGAAACGGCTGGCTGCCCCAGTCGGCGCCGACCAGGGTGAATTGCAGGGCAAATTCCTCGCCCGGTTTTGGGTTGAGTTGGCCGTCCCCGATATTTTCCGTGATCCCGGGAATAAAGTCAGCGCCACCCTGCTTAAGGCCTGCCCGCGCCCGATTCCAATCAACGAATTTACCCAGCGGGATCAGCAGGCGCTGCCAGCCGCCGGTCGCCGCGAGATGAAGCTTAACTTCTGACTGATCACCAGTTGTCGGCAGCCAGTAATTGGCTGGATTCTTGCCAAGCCCGCCGACCAGACAGCCGGCTGGCCCGGGCGGCGTGGTATTCCATTCCGAACATTGGTTTGTGGGAGCCGCGCTGTCCTGGTCATAAAGCTCGACGATAAGGGTCGCGGCGTTTTCGGGGCGGACCCAGAGCTCAATGTGCGTCGCGTTCAGGTATCGGCCGTCGTTACTAAGAGAAACGGACAGGCCACCGCCAAAAGGATTCGGGTCCTTGGGGTTGACCGAAGGGTGGTCCGGGCTGACGGGGCGGCTTTCGAGCACGATCGCTTTTTTGCCCGCGACTGTGACAGGATTCGAAATTATGGTCGTTTCCGTGTCCGGGGCGCCGTCCCCGTTCGTATCCACTTGAATGCCATACGAGCCCCACTGGCCGCTTTCGGCCAGATCGACGGTTGCGATCTCCCGAACCGCGCCAGCCGGATCATCAAAACAGGCCGAAGGGTAGCGGCCCTCATTCCCAAGCGGCGGGTAAGCTCCTTTATACGCATAAGCAGGGGACAGGGAACCGGAACAATTTATCTCTACCATTTTTCAATTCAACCTCCTGTTTTCTGAATTATATTGTTTATGGCTTAGTCGGCGGCAGGTAACTGTATTTTGAGTTGAAGAGATATTCGGCCGCCCAGCTTTCTCCCGTCAACAAGGCGCGCATCACATGAGGCCAGACGGCGACAGTTTCATTGACATAGCCGAAAGCGCTCCGGCCGCCCCGCTCATCCTGGTCTTTTCTGTCAGAAATAAAGCCGGCATCCTTGATCCCGAGGAAATTCATCCTGGGCCAGCGGATGAAAGCGGGGTTTAGAACTTGGGCGAAAACATTGCCGGCCCAGCTGTCGACGCCAAATATCTGCTCGGTCGTGTCGCCCTGACGGCCGGGGATTTCCTTGACGATCAGAGATTTATCGACTTTTTGCAGGGCAGCCTCATGCTCGGCCAGGTAATCGACATCGATCAAATAGAAGGTGGTGTTGAGCGCCAAGGGAGCTTTTCCTTCTTTAACTATTTCCCAGGGGAGGCGCGGCGTCTCGACCAGCGATTGCTGGCCGTCGGATGTGACGACAAAGCCGCCGCCGAACTGGTTATTGGTGTTTCCCACCCCGATGATGACCATATGGTGCCCTTGTTTAAAGAGCTCATCGGCGATCGAGATCATGACCGGGTCGGCCTGGAAGAGCCATTCATCGCCGTTTGAGAAGACAAAATACTTGATCCCGGCTGAACGGAGGGTCTTGGCCATCTGGTAGACCGACATCAAATATGGATAATCGCCATGCCCGGCGGGAAAAAGCTGGCCGGCGACCGGCTGCTGGTCATCGACCCAGAGGCGGGGGAGGACGATCTGATTGAAGAAGATGGTGTTCTCCAGCTCCGCCCGGCGGAAATTACCCCACTCCTCGCGAACGACCTGCATCAGTTGTTCGACGATCTCGGAGTTGGTCATGATGATGTTTGGGAAGACCCGGCCGAGCTCTCTGGCAATGACCTGTGAATTATCAACGGTCAGCTGGGCCAGGGTGCGGCCGCCGACGCGGTACAGGAAGCGGGGAGTAGTTGCCGCCAGGCCGAAGGACTGCGCCACGGCAGAATTTTGGGTGAGCCATTTTTGGGCGCGCGAAGAAGCGCCGCCAAGCGGGAGTCCGCGCGCGGCGGTGCCAAATATTTCGTTTTCTCTGTTGCTTTTCAGCAGCTCTTTCCCATTCCGGGCGCGGTCTAATATATCGTGAACGGAACCGTAAAAATCGTTCATGCTCCTGAGACGATCCAAAGAGATCGGCGTCATCGAGCCGTCTGGAAAACGGTTCATAATTTCCAAATGGTCCTGGCGCGCTTTAAAACTGGTTAGTCCGGGCGGTAAATCGGCAAGTCGCCGGCCGGCCTCTTGATAAAGCCAGGCTTCAAGCTCTTTGTTGCGGATTTCTTTCTGCAATTGTACTGGGATAGGGCTGCCGGATCGCGGCCTTTGGAAAACCTGGTGGGCGGTGGCTATATGATCAGCATTGCTACCGACCCTTAAGAGCGCTTCACCGAAACCGACTTTTCTCATCTTTATTCCCCCTGAAAATATGTTATGAGCAGTGCCATAGTATTATCTTGAACTTATTCAGAAAATTTCACTCAATTTATAATATTCTGATAGCCAGGCCATCAGATCAGCAGGGGCAGGGCTGAACGGACGTCCTCGTCCTTATTAAAAGCGCGATCGAAGAGCTCCAGCGCCTGGATGGCGAACATCGTTGTCCAGGCGTTGACGTGAGGGATAAGTTCGCCGTAACGGGAGAAGCCGTAATAGAATCCGCCGAATGAAGCCAGACCGGATTGCCGGCTCTGATAGGCCATCAGCCGATCGGCCATCAGCCGTAATTTCTGCTCCTGGGCCCTGACTGACGGTGCCCAGTGATTTGATAAACGCCCCCAGCCGCAGGGTCTGCGCGATGATGTCGGCGGTTTCAATGCCGACCGGCGCCCGGTTGACGTAAAGTTCGGCAATGCCGCCGGTGCTTTGGATATAAAGTTTGCGCAGTACCCAATCAAAGGCCAGTTGGGCGCTGTTCAAGAACTTTTCTCCCTGTCCGCCTAAATAGTATTGGCTGGCGTAGAGCAGGCCCTCGATCGAATAAAGGTGGTAATGCGTAAAAGTGTCGCGGTCGCGGTGGAAGACCTCGAACCGGCCGCTATCGTGCTGATAATGAAGGGCGGCCTCGCAGACTTTGTTGGCGCTCAATAGAAAATGTTCAGCCTTTGTCGCGCGATATAGTTCCAGCAGGCCGATCGCCAGTTTGGCGTGGTGGCTGCCTGGGTGCCGGGACCAGACCCGGGTTTCGTCCAGCGGTTTTTTCTGGACGATGCCGTAGGTGGCGTGGAACATCCCGTCGTGCATCTGCATTTTTTCGATAACGGAGGCGGCCACGTTTTGCGCGATCGCCAGGTGATCCGGGTCAGCCGTCAAGCGGTATAAGTTCATCAGGCCGTTGATGATCATCCCGTTATCAAAGGAATAAGTAATCCCTGCCTTGAAAGAGTATGGGGCGGAAAAGCGCTCATCGTCCTCGTTCAGATAATAGCGGGTGAGGAACAGATGGGCCTCCGGCTGCAAGGCGTTGTTAGCGAGCCAGTCGGCCGCCTGCCTGGCCCGGGCCAGATAGGGATCAGCCGGCCCGCCCTGAAACATATAACAGCA
>JAGVQF010000063.1 GCA_020051815.1 Candidatus Saganbacteria bacterium
CACACCTGGCTCCCCGATGCCCACAGCCAGGCGATCTCGCCGGCCAGCGCCCTGCTTTCGGGGGTGCTGCTCAAGACATCGCTCTACGCGATCTTGAGATATGTCATGATCGTCAACCGCTCGGTCGGCCCGGCTTTTGCCGGCCATCTCCTGCTCGTTTTCGGCCTACTCTCGCTGGCTGTCGCGGCCGGCTTTATCATTGTCCAGAAAGATATCAAGCGCCTGCTGGCCTACTCGAGCATCGAGCATATCGGCCTGGTGGCGATCGGCCTGGGGCTGGGCGGTGTTTGGGGAATTTACGGGGCGCTGCTCCATATCTTTAACCACGCCGTGACCAAATCGCTCCTCTTCTTCGGCGCCGGCAATATTGTCAAAAAATACGACAGCCACAACCTGCACGTGATCCGCGGCGTGCTCCGCGCCCTGCCGTTCACCGGCGTCATGGTCCTGATCGGTGTCCTGGCCGCTGCCGGACTGCCGCCGTTCTCCATTTTTTTCAGCGAACTCCTGATCCTCTCGGCCGCTTTTCTGAAAGGGTCGTACCTGGTCGCGGGCCTGGCGCTTTTTATGCTTTCGATCATCTTTGGCGCGCTGATCTATCAGTTTGGCCGGATCCTCTTCGGCAAATTGCCGCAGGGAGTAGAAGCCTCGGCCGAGCCGCTCTCGGGCAAGCTTGCGTTCGTTCTGCTTTTAATTCTGATATTTGTTATACCCTGGCTCTATCCGGTCGATCGGTTGATCGCGGCCGCTGTTGCTCTGGTGAGAGGAGTCTAGATGGAAGAAAATATTGAAGTAAAACCGGAAGAATTTAAGCAGACCTGCCTTAAATTTCACAATGAACTGCGCTCACCGGTGATGATGCTGTTCGCCTGCGATGAGCGGGCCGAGCGCGGCGTCTTTTGCCTCCGGGCGGTCTTTGCCGGGACCTTCGCCCGCCGCTGGTTCATCGTTAAAGCGGATCTGCCGGCGCCGGAGTTCGAGTCGATCGCCACGGAGATCTATTCGGCCAATCTTTTTGAGCGGGAGATCAAGGAGATGTTCGGTCTTGAGCCCAAAGGCAATCCGGACAGCCGCCGGCTGCGTTTGCACGATGAGGTCTGGCCGGAGGGGTTTTATCCTTTGAGAAAAGATTTTGACGCGACCAAAGTGGCCGGCGAGAAGGGCAAATATGTTTTCAATAAAGTCGAAGGCGAGGGGATATTCGAAGTGCCGGTCGGCCCGGTCCACGCCGGCATCATCGCTCCCGGCCATTTCCGCTTCAGTGCGGCGGGCGAGCCGATCATCGATCTCGACATCCGGCTCGGCTTCACCCATCGCGGTGTAGAAAAGCTGTTTGAAGGCAAAACTCCCGCCGAAGCGGTCAAACTTTCCGAATGCGTGGCGGGCGATTCGGCTTTTGCCCACAGTCTGGCTTTCTGCCGGGCGGCAGAAAAGATCGGCGGCGCCGTTGTGCCCGAGCGCGCCATTGTTTTGCGCGCAATATTCCTCGAGCTTGAGCGTCTCACAAGCCACGCGGCCGGGATCGGCGGGATCGCGCTTGACGTCGGTTTTTCCGCGGCGGCGGCCTACGCCTCGATCATCAAGGAAGCGGTCCACGAGGTGAACGGGCAGATCAGCGGCAGCCGGTTCCTAAAGGGGATCAACACGGTCGGCGGAGTGCTCAAAGACATTGATGAAGAAAAGAAAGATCTTCTGATAAAAATTCTAACGGCCATAAGCCCGGATTTCCGTAAACTTAAAGATCTGCTGGGCTCGAGCGTCTCATTTATGGACCGGGTCGAGACAACGGGGCGCTTGAGCAAGAAGGTCGCGGAAGATCTTGGGGTGGTGGGCCTAGCTGGCCGCGCCTCCGGTATCGGTCTCGATTTTAGAAAGGGATCGCGGCCGTACGCCACGGCCGGCTTTCAGATGATGACGCGCGCCGAGGGAGATGTTCTGGCCCGATTAAACGTGAGAATGGCTGAATTTGAAGAGTCGATCCGCCTGATCAGATACTGGTTGGACAATTTGCCCGGCGGAGAGATTAGCGTCCGTTCCGAAAACAAGTCGGGCACTGCTTTGGGCGTGGCGGAGGGGGCGCGGGGGCCGGTCCTCTATTGGATCGATCTTGACGGCACCGGCGCGATCAGGCGGGCGAAGATCGTCGACCCGTCGTTCCACAACTGGCCGGGGCTCTCATACGCAGTGCACGATAATATCATTCCCGATTTTCCTGTCTGTAACAAGAGTTTTGATCTCTCTTATTCGGGGAACGACCTGTGAACACGCTCGGCGAAATATTTAAGAAGCGTCTGCTGGGCGGGCTTGCCACAAGACAGATAGCGGCGCCAGCCGGGTTTGAGGCAGTGGGGCTCGAACTCTCGGCTGTGATCAGGCAGCTGTTCAAGCGCTCGCTCAACATCCGCGAAGTCGATACCGGCTCGTGCGAGGCCTGCGAGGCGGAGATCATCGCGGCCAACAATCCGATCTACGACATCAGCCGCTTCGGCGTCAACTTTGTCGCCTCGCCCCGGCACGCCGACGCGCTCCTCGTCACCGGCCCGGTCTCAAAAAACATGCGGCTGGCGCTCAAGAAAACCTATGACGCCATGCCGGAACCAAAATTCGTCATCTCGCTGGGCGACTGCGCCAAGGACGGCGGCCTGTTTAAATGCTCCTATTATACTGAATGTGGGGTCGGCGCCGTTCTCCCTGTTGTCCTGCATATCCCCGGCTGTCCGCCGCCGCCGATTGAGATAGTCAAACATCTGTTGGGGTTTTTAAGAAAGCTGTAAGTGGTAAGAATTAAGTGATAAGTTGGCTTACGGAAGCTGCTTACCACTTAGAGCTTATAACTTACTACTATATCGTGTTAAAATAACTTAGTTCTAATTACGGGAGGATTATGCATGGGCGACTACATGACCAAAGAGAATTATGAAAAAATAAAAGAGAAGCTCGTTGAGCTTAAGAAGCGGCGCACCGTCATCTCCAAAACTATCGGCGAGGCCCGCGAGCACGGCGACCTGAAAGAGAATTCGGCTTACCATGCCGCCAAGGAAGAGCAGGGGCTCAACGAGATGCGCATCCGGGAGTTCGAGGCCAAGCTTGAGAACGCCACGATCGCCGACCAGAGCCAGCTGGGCAAATCCGATGCCGTCACCCTCGGCTCAAAGGTGCGGCTCAAGGCGCTCGATACCGGCAAGGAAGTTGAATATACGCTCGTCTCCGAAGAAGAAGCCGATCCCCTCGAGGACAAGATCTCGACCGAATCGCCGATCGGCGGCGCGATCGTTAACGAAAAAGCCGGCGCCGTGGTCGCAGTCGAGACCCCGCGCGGGCTGGTCAAATATAAGATACTGGGGATCAAATAAATAAGGAGGAAAGATCAATATGAGAATTAAAGTTTTGTCGATCGGTTTTTGCCTGCTTTTGTCTTCTTCGGTTTGGGCGTTTTCGCCGGCGGTTATCGGCGGGGTGAGGGACGGACTGGCGTTGGGGATTATGGCGGATGAAGGCGTTGCGAAAAACGTCGGGCTAAGATTCGGCGTGGAGGCGGACACCGGTAAAAATCCGCTGATCTTGTTCTTCGGCGGGAAGTTTTATCTCATGAATGTCGGCAAGCGATACCCGATGTCTTTGGGCTTGGGCTTGATCGGCTATCTTGGCGGCAGCAAATCGGAAGCTGGCGTCTCTATCTCGCTGATCTTCGATAAAGCCTTTGACATTAAGCCGCTCTTTATCGAGGCGGGGATCGACGTCGCGGGCTCCGGCAAGCTCCAACTGTAGGCGGGGTATAAGCTTTAGATCACGCTCATTAAAACTGCGGATTGGCCGGGAGGAGTTTGACATAGTCGGGTAAGATCGCGGCCGCTTCCGTAGCAATGGCATAGTCGGTGCAGTTAATAAAAGCGCCCCTTTTGCCGAGCGGATATAAGAGATCATCCGGCTCCCGGACATAATGGTCGAGTTCTCTTGGATTAACGGGCGGATGGAAAAAGATAAACCGGTCGCCGACGATGATCGTCTGAAGACTGAGCCTTTCCCCGAATTCATAGTCAGTCATTATTTTTTGACTGATCGGCCGGTTCTTTTCCGCCGCCTCTCTGACGAAGGCCGCTATTTTGTCTTCAGAGACGACCGAAAAGCCGAAACCCAGGTTAAAACTTAAGACCCCTAACTGGTTGTGTTGTTCCCAGGCGCATTTGCCGCAGACCAAATTGGCGGCTGGCAGTTGGTGCTGGTCAAAGAGCTGGCGGAGGGCGATATTGCGTAAAATATATTTGATCTCGGTCCGGCCAAGTTTCCGGTCGCGGTTGTAATTTAAGATATAGCCGGTGCCGTCATTGAAAACAAATCTTTGGTCGGCTAAATCTCTCCCCCCTTGTTTGATCAGGAGCCGCTGGACGTGACCTGGTCCATTGCCGATGGACTGGAGCTCGATCGAATAAGAACGGGTCGCATTGCTAACCGGGTCCCTGAACTCCAGGCGCGGGCTTTTCCCCGGCTTCTGCCGGAACCAGTAAGCTGGCCCTAAGATATGGGTTCGTGATAGACGCAGTCCGATCTCATGCATGGTATATTATTGGTAGAATTGGGGCAAAATTTCAGGTACAATTTGCCTGCCATGAAGACGGCCATATTTACTCTTGCCTGTCTGGCAGTTTTGTCCGTTTATTCTTTTGCCGATCAAGAGCCCTCACTGGCCGGCCTGATGAAACGCGAGTACAACGGACGCGATCTGAAGCTCAAACAAGTGCTGGGCTCAAACAGCGCTTACATCAGATATCTCATCACCTACAAAAGCGATGATCTGACGATCTCCGGCGTCATGAACCTGCCGACAGGGAAGGGGCCGTTTCCGGTTCTCATCCTCAACCACGGTTTTATCGACCCCAAAATATACACCAACGGCCGCGGGCTCAAACGCGAGCAGGATTATCTGGCGCGCCACGGCTATATTGTCATCCACCCCGATTACCGCAACCACGCTTTTTCCGACCAGGATCCCAACGACCCCAATGACCTGGCCGGCTTTCGGTTGGGTTATGTCATCGAC
>JAGVQF010000169.1 GCA_020051815.1 Candidatus Saganbacteria bacterium
CGTGATCAGGAACAAGACAAAAAATAAGGAGCTTAAGATCGCTCCCCTGCCCAAAACCATGCAGATCCTCCTCGCCGACGGCGGGCTGGTCGAGCACTTCAAGAAACATGGTAGCTTTGCGGTTTAAGGCAGTCGACCATCCCTCCGATACCGGCATAATCGCTTTTGGCAAAAGCCGCAAGGAGATCTTTGAGAACGCCGCCTACGGCATGTTTTCGCAAATGGCCGACCTCAACACCGTGACCCCCGACCAAACGCTTGCCGTCAAAGTCGATGCCGATGATCCGGACGAACTGCTGGTCAACTGGCTCAACGAACTGCTCTTTATCGAAGAGACAAGAAAACTGCTCTGCAAAGAATTTAAGATCAAAAAACTGACCGACAAACTGCTGGAGGCGGAGGTGGCCGGCGAAGAGATCGACCCCGAGCGGCATACGCTTTATTCCGGCATCAAGGCCGTGACTTACAACCAATTGCAGATAAAAGCCGACCAAGCTATAATAGTTTTCGATGTCTGATCTAACGATCGTAGTAAATATTTTACTGGCCTTTTCCCTCGGCGGAGTGATCGGCTGGTTCAGGGAAAAAGAGGGGCGCGCCGCCGGCATGCGCACCCACATCCTTGTGGCCCTCGGCTCCGCCCTCTTTATGACCTCTTCGATCCAAATGGCGGCCGTACACGCGGGCGCTGATCCGGCCCGGCTGGCCGCCGGCGTGGTGACCGGCATCGGTTTTATCGGCGCGGGCTGTATTCTGCAAACGGGGAGCGGCGTCAAGGGCATTACCACCGCCGCCTCGATCTTTATCACCTCCGCGATCGGTCTCTCCTCCGGCGCCGGCTTTTATCTCTCCTCGATCACCGGCGCGGCCTTGACGATCGTCGCGCTCGAGGTCGTCCGCGAAGTCGAGATCCATATCATCAAGACCAAACCCCGGGAATAATGGATATCCGGGGGTTCATCGAAACATCATTCCTCGATTGGGACGGCAAGATCTCCTCTGTAATATTTTTGCCCCACTGCAACTTCAAGTGCCCGTTCTGCGATAACGGCCTGCTGGTCGAAAACCCCGAAACCCTGCCGGAGGTAAAACTTGAGGCCATCGATAATTTTATCAACCAAAGAAAAGATTTTATCGACGGAGTCGTCATCACCGGCGGTGAGCCGACCATTCACCCCTGGCTGACCGATCTGATCAAGCATTTCAAAGCCATGGACCTGCTAGTCAAACTCGACACCAATGGCACCAATCCTCGCGTCCTCTCCGAACTCCTAACTCCGAACTCCGAACTAATTGACTACATCGCCATGGACCTCAAGGCCCCCTTAAACGACAAATACTACGAAGCCACCGGGCTGAAGACCGACCTCAACAAGATCAAAGAAAGTATTAAGATCATTATGGCTTCGGGCGTAGATTACGAGTTCCGCACCACGGTCGTGCCGACGATCCTTGATGAAGCCGAGATCGAAGAAATGGCTAAGTCGATCGCCGGCGCCAAAAAGTATGCCCTCCAGCAGTTCGTGCCCGATCATACGTTAGACGAGCGCCTGCGGGTGATCGCTCCCCACCCCAAGGAAAAGATCGAAAAAATGGCCGCCCTCGCGAAAAAGTACGTGCCCAAAACCATTGTCCGGGGCGTCTAATTTTGTTATAATATTAATATGTTTTTCGACCCCACATTCATACTTATTGTCCCGGCCTTATTGCTGGCGCTCTACGCCCAGTATAGGGTCAAGAGCACCTACGCCAAGTATTCGGAAGTCGCCAATTCAAGGGGCTACACCGGCGCGCAGGTGGCACGCTATATCTTGGATGATTACCGCTTGCAGGATATCACCGTCGAATCAACGCCCGGCGAATTGAGTGACCATTATGATCCGAAGGACCGGAAGCTTCGGCTTTCTCAAGGTGTGTATGGGAGCAATTCCGTGGCCGCCATCGGCGTCGCCGCCCACGAAGCCGGCCATGCCATCCAGGACGCCAAATCCTACGCCCCGCTCAAGCTGCGCAACGGCCTCGTGCCGATGACCAACCTCGGCACCACGATCGCCTTTCCTCTCTTTATTTTGGGTATGTTCGCCGGTCTGCCTCAATTGATGGACATCGGCATCATCCTGTTCTCGCTGGCAGTCGTCTTTTCGGTCGTCACCCTGCCGGTCGAGTTTAACGCCAGCGCGCGGGCGATCAGGGTCCTGGCCGACGGGCATTTCCTCTCGGAGAGAGAACTGCCGATGGCCAAGGCGGTCCTGAACGCCGCCGCCCTCACCTACGTCGCCGCGACCGCCATGGCGGTTATGAATTTGGTCCGCCTCTTGATCCTGCGCCAGCAGAGAGATTAGTGACCCCGGTTATCATCCTCGGCCCCACCGCCGCCGGCAAGACCCGGCTCGCGATCGAACTCGCCAAGGGACTCAACGGCGAAATAATCTCCGCCGACTCGATGCAGGTTTACCGGGGGATGGACATTGGCACCGCCAAGCCAACCATGGAAGAGCGCCAGGGCATTCCCCACCACCTGATCGATATAAAAAACCCGGACGAAGAGTGGACGGTCTCTGACTTCGTCAGAGAAACCCAAATTTCAAAATCCAAAATCCAAAATCAATCCAAAATCCCCATTATTGTCGGCGGCACTGGCCTTTACCTTTGGTCGCTGCTCGAGGGCTTTGCTTTCCCGATCAGTCCGGCGGACAAGGAGCTCCGGGCGAGGCTGGAACTAGAACCTGTATCGGCGCTCGGCGCTCGGCTTTCGGCTATCGATCCAGCCGCCGCGAGTAAAATTCATCCGAATGATAAGAAAAGAATTATTCGCGCCTTAGAAGTTTATGAATTGACCGGAAAGCCCATCTCAAAATTGCAAGAAAGCCGACAGCCGAACACGGATAGCCGAGCACAGGAATATAATCTAATCGGCATAAACCTGCCCCGCGAGGAGCTTTACCAGCGCATCAACCAGCGCGTTGACAACATGATCGCCAAAGGCCTGATCGAAGAAGTCAAAGGGCTGCTCGCCCAAGGCTATTCCAAAGAGCTGAATTCATTCCAGGCGCTGGGCTACAAAGAAGTTGTCGAATATCTTGACGGCAAATGGAGCAAGGAACTGATGATCGAGGAGCTAAAGAAGCGCACCCGCAACTTTGCCCGCCGGCAGATGACCTGGTTCCGGCGCTTCAAGGACGCGCAATGGTTCTCCCCAGAAGAAGCCCTATCAGCCCTCACCCGCTAACGCTTAACCGTCCCCCCTCTCCCAAAGGGAGAGGGTAAGACAATATAAATTCTTTCCTTCTCCCTCTGGGAGAAGGGGGCAGGATTGGTGCAAGCGGATGAGGGCTGTGTTATAATAAAGCTATGCGGCAAAGAAATAAAGAAATAAAACAGCGGCGCAAACGGAAAAAAGAGGTCCTGCGCAAAAAAGGCCTGCTCAAAAAAGCGGCCCCTACCTCCCGATCAGCGACGGCTTAGCTTCGCGACCGCCTCGATGTGGCTGGTCTGCGGGAACATGTCGACCGGCTGGATTAGTTCTATCTTATAACCTGCCGACAGAAACTTGAGGTCCCTCGCCAGCGTCTCCGGATTACAGGAGACATAGACGATCTTCCTCGCTCCCGACTTCACGACTGCTGCCAGCGCCTTCTCCGAACAGCCGCCGCGCGGCGGATCGAGCACGACCACATCGGCCACTTTGGGGAAAACTTTTTCGATCAATCCGGCCTTCATCGTGATATTGACCATGCTGTTCAACCTGATGTTCTCGTTGGCATCTTTGACCGCTTCCTCGCGCTCTTCGATGCCGATCACGCTCTCGGCTTTGCTCGCCAGCCAGAAAGCGATCGTGCCGATGCCGGCGTAGGCGTCCACGACCACTTCGCCGCCGGAGAGGTCCGCGTACTGCCTGACCAGGTCGTAGATCTTTTCGGCCTGGACCGGGTTGACCTGAAAGAATGACGGCAGATGGACATGGAAATTATATTTGCCCAGCCGCTCCCGCATAAAAGAACTGCCAAACAGCTTAGTATTGTGCTGGCCCAGGATCAGGTTGCCACGGTTTGTATTAACGTTCTGGACAATGCCCACGATCCTTGGCCGTTTGGTCAGTTTCGGATAATCTTCGTGGCGGGTCGCCAGCCGATGCATCATCCGCTCCTGCTTCTTGATCTCGTCAGCCACGGTAAAGCCGGCCGGCAGGCCACGGCCATTCACCACGATGCCCAAAAGTATCTCGTTGGTCCGGAATCCGCTGCGGCCGATAAAATGGCGCAGGAGCCCCTGACCGGTCTTTTCGTCATAGGCGGTAAGCTCCCTCTCTTCAAATATCCCCCTGGCGATTTGCGCGATCTCGGTCAGGAACGGGTCCTGGATATAACATTCTTTGATATTTACGACTTCGTGGGTCTTGGCTTTAAAATAGCCCATCTGCAGGCGGTTATTCTGTTCGCGGATGGGGAATTGGATCTTGTTGCGGTAGAACCAAGGGTCATACATGCCCAGCGTCGGGCGAATGTCTATCCCCGCCAACCCTTCCTTCTCCAAGCTCTCCCTGACCATCCCTGTTTTTAATTCCAGTTGGTCTTCGTAGGCGAGGTGCTGCAGTTGACAGCCGCCGCAGGTGCCGAAATAGGGGCAACGTGGTTTGATGTGGTTCATAGTTACATTATAGCATGCAAGAGTTTTCGGCTTTGATACGATTAATATTATATGACTACAGTGAGTAGCGCCTCTCTGAACCTGGCCGTTACAACCTCGGCGCCATCTGCCGCAACCAGCTACCTGCAGCAGGTCGAAAAGGCGAGCACCGCCGCCGAGCTTAGTGGGCTTGGCAAAGTACTGATTGCGAGATTGAAAGACGGCACCTGGCAGCCCGAGCCAAAAGAACTAACCGGCATATTATACGCCTTGGTAACAAAATACTTTCCTCACCTCCTGCCCAATCCGCATAAAGGGATGGAGATCGCCGGACAGCTCTTTAACGCTGCTCCGGCCCGCCTTCTGCCAAAAACCCTTTATCTGCTTGGCGATCCAGCGCTCTTGGCCGCCCTGCACCTCTGGAGCAATGACGAGAAGTTTACCAGCGCAATGAACATTATGGCCCTGCGGGAACGGAGCGAGGCCGCAGCCAATATAAGTTTGCGGGAAGAGTCTTTCTTTAACGAACTATTTCAGGTTGTCGCCCAAACTGACCCGATCGAGGCAAAGAGAGCCAAAACCGAAATTCTGGTCTCCATTTATGCGAGCTCTGCCAGCCAGCCGCGCCCCCTCGATTGGCTGCACCGCCACCCGTTCGTCATCGGCTTTATGCTTTCTGACGATGGGCAGGGGAAAATTCTGATCGGCCAGAACGCCGGCCCGGGCAATCAACCCGTTTCCCCTCTGGCCGAAACAACGGGAGCCCAGGCGGAAAACGCAGCTGATAAAGTCGAGAATCTGGATAATAAAGAAAAGGTCACGTTGTTTAAGGCTGGCGGTTTGACCTTTGAGCTCTCGACGGAAGACATGATTAGCTCCGAAATTCTGGAGAGAGATGGCGGCCAAAGCGCCCGCCTTATTAAATATTATTTTGACGGAACGGCCAAAGAATTGTTGATCGAAAACTATCGCCAGTAGCAAGCCATGTTGGCTTTTGAACCTGCCGCCGTGTTGTGCTAACATAAACGCATATGGACCTGGGCCAACGCGTCGAATTCCACAGCCACACTATCTTGAGCGACGGGGCGCTCCTGCCGGCGGCGCTTATCCGTGAAGCCGAGGTCAGGGGCCACACCGCCCTGGCCATCACCGACCACGTTGACGCTTCCAATATTGAAGAAGTCATCCGCACGCTGACCCATTTTGAAAAAGAAATGCGGGGCAAGCTGCCGATCAAGTTCGTGCCCGGCGCCGAGGTCAGCTACATCGCCCCACCCTACATCGCCGACTATTGCCGCAAAGCCAGAAAGCTGGGCGCCAAACTTATTATTGTGCACGGCGAATCGCCCTCGGAGTCGGTCAATCCGGGGACCAACCACGCCGCGGTCCGGGAAAATGGACTGGTCGATATTCTTGCCCATCCGGGCAATATCGTTGAGGAAGACGCCATCCTGGCGGCCAAAAACGGGGTTTTTCTTGAGATCACGGCCCGCAAGGGACACCGCGACGGCAACCGGCACGTGGCCGAGATGGCCCGCCGCTACGGCGCCAAACTGATCGTCGACACCGATTGCCACAGCGAGAGCGACCTCATCACGCAGGAACAGGCTTTTCAGCTCTGTAAAGACGCCGGGTTAACCGATGAAGAGGCCCTGACGGTCGTTAGGGATAATCCAATAGAATTGCTTAAGAGAATCGAACGTCGATAGAACGGGCGTGGCCGTCCAGCCCCTCGATCTCCGCTAATAATTTGACATCCTTCCAGACATTTTTGAGCGCCGGCTTGGTGTAGCCGATGATGCTCTGGTGCTTGACAAAATCATAGACCCCCAGCGGCGAGGCGAAGCGGGCCGTGCCGCCCGTCGGCAAAACGTGGTTGGGGCCGGCGATGTAGTCGCCGACGGCGACCGGCGAATGCGGCCCGATAAAGACGGCGCCGGCGTTCCTGATCTTCTCCAGCACCCGCTGAGGCGAGCCGACCTCGAGCTCGAGGTGCTCCGGCGCCAGGCGGTTCGAGAGCTAGATCGGAAGAGCACAC
>JAGVQF010000175.1 GCA_020051815.1 Candidatus Saganbacteria bacterium
CGACCGCGTCGACTTCGTCCATAAAAATGATCGAGGGGGTCTGCTTTTTGGCCTGTTCAAAGACCGACCTGACCCTGGCCGCGCCGACGCCAACGAACATTTCGACAAAATCAGAGCCGGAGATGGAAAAGAAAGGGACATCCGCTTCACCGGCAATGGCGCGGGCCAGCAGAGTTTTGCCGGTACCGGGAGCGCCCATCAGGAGCAGACCCTTGGGGATCTTGGCGCCAAGCGCGTGGAACTTGCCGGGAAATTTTAAGAATTCGACGATCTCCTGGAGCTCTTCTTTGGCCTCATCAACGCCGGCCACGTCGGCAAATGTTATATTGATCTTGCCGACCTTTGGCTTAATGTTCGCCCGGCCAAAAGACATGGCTTGTGAGTTGACCCCCTGCGCCTGGCGCATCATCAGCCACCAAAGGAGACCGAAGAACGCCACCGGCACCAGGAGCTGCAGCAGCAGGTTCCAGAGCCAGTTCGATTCGATCGGCGCCTCGACTTTGATCGAGACCCCTTTTTCGCGCAGGGTCGGGATCAGGTTCGGATAATTGAGCGCCCGCGTGCGGAAAAGAGATTTATCGTTCAAGACGCCCGAGACCAGGTCGCCCGCAATGGTCACTTCCTTGATCTTTGACTGGTCGATGTAATTGAGGAATTCCGAAAAGGCGATCTCGGACGTTTTCTTCTCGGGCGAGAAAAGCGGGGCGACCAGCAACAGGCCGATGAGGACCACCAGCAGATAAGTTAGTATATTCCTCCAGTTGGCTTTCATATATGAATTATATCATGACCCCGTCGTGAAATCTATTTTTCGGCGGCTTTGACCTTGTTCCAGATAGCGTCCATTTGCTTGACGGTCAGCTTCTTTTTGGCGAGCTTTTTCTCGATGTGCGAAAACCGGCGCATAAACTTGGCGTTGGCTTCCTGGAGCGCGTCTTCCGCGTCAATATCCAATTTCCGCGCGACATTAACAATGGCGAACATGAGGTCTCCGATTTCTTCTTTGAGTCTTGGTTTTTGTGATTTTAGATTTGTTTTGAAGTTTGAAGTTTGAAGTTTGAAGTTTAAAATCTCGTGCACTTCATCTAACTCTTCATGCACTTTACTCCACGCTCCCGCAACCTGGTCCCAGTCAAAACCGACCCGCGCTGCCCGCCGCTGGACCTTATCGGCCCGGTAGAGCGCCGGCAGGGATTGAGGGATCGAGGCAAAAATGCCCTGGTGCTTGAGGCCCTTGATTTTATTTTCTTTCGCCTTGATCTTTTCCCATTTGAGCCAAACGGCTTCTTTGGTCTTAGCCTTGCCTCGGGCAAAAACATGAGGATGACGCCGGACCATTTTCGCGGCTATCGAGCCGATGACATCTTCGATCTCAAACCGCTTTTTCTCCGCGGCAAAGACCGAGAGCATGACGATATGGAGCAGCATGTCGCCTAATTCTTCCGCCAGGCGGTCGTAGGCCTTATCGTTGATCGCCTCGATCGCCTCATAGACCTCTTCGACCAGGTAGGGCTTTAAGCTTTCGATCGTCTGTTCCCTGTCCCAGGGGCATTCCTTGCGCAATTTACGCACTATTTCAACAAATTCTTCGAACTTTTGGCCGGTTTCCCGCATAGGAAAATTATACCCTATCCATGCAAGAAATTCGCCTTTAGATCCGATAATAATTGTGGAAAGGGAGAGAGATAATAACAATATGGCAATCGCACCAGTTAGCAACAATCAAACCGGCCCCGACCTGAAAGCCCTCGGGCTAAGTTCGCCGATGGAGGTCATCGACATCCTGGGCGCGCTCAATATCGACGGCTCGCCGGTCATTACCGACGACAAAGCGGCGCTCGATCCGAATCTCAAGGCGCAATCGGTCATTAAATTTTTCAATGAGAATTTCAACGTGAAACCCAATGAACTGCCGCATTTGGCCTCGGTCATCAAGAAAGACCTGAAGGCCGGCAAATTAGGATGGGAAGCATAATATGGCAATAGGCGTTTCAAAAGAAGCATTAAAGACAAATTATATTCCAAATTCAAGGAGAATGGGGGATCCTCATGCCGGCCTAACACACGCCGGTATACGCCCGCTAAAACTCGATAATCCTGTTGATGTTGCCCAGCTCTCGCCGAAAGCAATAAAGCCCCAAGATCTTAAATTTAACCCGGAAATTGTCTCTGCAGGCGATGACGATCTGGCGCTGGCCCAGCCCGGTGGCAACCTCGCTACCCTCTTTGTCCTGCTTGGCAACCAGCCTGAAGCCAAAAGCCTTATCGCAACGGCCGCCAAAGAACAGCAAATGATCGGAGGAACAGCCGGTGTCTGAAAATAAAAGCGCGCTGGAAAGACTGGAAGAGCTGTTAAAAGACATTTGGCGCGGCTCGGGCAGCGGTTCGGTCATCGCCGCCAAACATACTGAATTCATCGTGGAGCCAAAGATATTCCTCGGCGACAAACTCAATCCGGAGATCCTGAAATTATTGGTACTCAATTACCTGGCTCAAACTTCCCGGCAAGATTCGGGGATAGGGAATATCGAATTCACTGGAGATAAACTGATCATCAAAACCCCCAAGGGCAAGCCGCTCGTCATCGTCCGCGACCAAAAGATCATCCAGCAATACTTGGCTGCCAAAACCCCATACTAAAGTATGGGGTATAATTCCCCACACTTAGTGTGGGGTTTCCAACTCACTCAACACAAGCTTAATTCTGTCTCTTTTATTAACTTCGATCTCTTTGACCTTATTTGACAGCCATTCGATGCGTATCTTCCCATCTTTTTCTTTGATACTCCGAACTCCCAACTCAATACTCCGAACTTTTAAGCCCAAAACCCGCAGCAGCGCCTGCGCTTGAAGCGGCAATGGGCCAAAACGGTCTTCAAGCTCTTTTCTAATATCCCCAATCCCCTCATCCCCCACGATCAGGTTCATCCGCCGGTAGAGCGCGATCCTCTGGCGCTCGTCGGTCACATAATGCGCCGGGATGGATGCCTCGATATTAAGGTCGATATCGACTTCGCGCGGAGAGACAACCGTCTCGCCTCTCACCTCCTTGACCGCTTCTTCGAGCAGTTCGCAGTAGAGATCAAAGCCGACCTCATAAACATGCCCCGATTGCTCGGCGCCCAAGAGATTCCCCGCGCCGCGTATTTCCAGGTCCCTCATCGCCAGCTTATAGCCCGAGCCCAGCGCGGTAAATTCCTGAATAGCTTTTAGCCGCTCGACCGCGGTATCCGACATACTGCGCGCGGGATGATAAAAGAGGTACGCATAGGCCCGCGCCGCCGAGCGCCCCACCCGCCCGCGGATCTGGTAGAGCTGGGAGAGACCAAAACGGTCGGCGCGATCGATCAGGATCGTGTTGACGTTCGTGATATCGAGCCCCGATTCAATGATCGAGGTGCAGACCAGCACGTCGTATTTCTTCTCCAGGAAGTCGAGCATCGTCTTTTCCAGCGTCTGGCCGTCCATCTGGCCGTGGCCGACCGTCACCCGGGCCTGCGGCACCAGTCGCTTGATCATGGCCGCCACGCCCGCGATCGTCTCGACGTAATTATGGACAAAATAGACCTGGCCGCCGCGGTCGATCTCCCGCGAGATCGCCTCGTTGATCACTTTCTCCGAAAACGGCAGGACGTAGGTGCGGATCGGCGAGCGGTCGACCGGCGGGGTCGAGATCAGGCTCATAGCCCGCGCGCCGGCCAGCGAAAAATAGAGCGTGCGCGGGATCGGCGTGGCGGACATAGTCAGGACATCGACCGATTCCTTGAGCTTCTTAATTTTTTCTTTGTGCGTCACGCCGAATTTCTGCTCCTCGTCGACGATCAAAAGGCCCAGGTCGCGGAAATTGATGTCTTTGGAGAGCAAACGATGCGTGCCGATCACGATATCGACCCCGCCCGCGGCCAGCAGTTTGACCACTTCTTTCTGCTCTTTGGGTGAGCGAAAACGCGAAAGCATCTCAATTGTATATGGAGAATTCTTGAACCGCTGGCTAAAATTATTGAAATGCTGTTCGACCAGGATCGTAGTGGGCGCCAAGAGAGCGACCTGTTTGCCAGCCGAAGCCGCCTTGGCCGCCGCCCGGATCGCCACCTCGGTCTTGCCATAGCCGACATCGCCGCAGACGAGGCGATCCATGACCCGGCCCGATTCCATATCTTTCTTGACCTCTTCAATGGCCTTGATCTGGTCGGCCGTTTCTTCATAGGGGAAAGTCGCCTCGAGCTCTTGCTGCCAGACATCGTCGGCCGGAAAGACCACCCCCTCGCTCTTTTCACGTTTGGCGTAGAGTGCCAGCAGTTCCTGGGTCAGGTCGCGCAGCGACTGCTTGACGCGGCTCCTAGTCTTGAGCCAGGTTTTGGTCCCCAGGCGGCTTAAGCGCGGCGCGGCCTCGGTGCCGCCGGAATATTTTTCGACCAGGCCGATCATCGGCGGCGGCACATAGAGTTTGTCTCCCTGCGCGTACTCGATCAGGAGATATTCCTGTTTGATTTCGTCGAGCTCAAGGACTTCCATGCCGCGATAGAGGCCAATGCCGTAATTTTCGTGGACGACGTAATCGCCCAATTTAAGATCGGCCAGGAGATCTTCGGCCACCCCCTCGCGGGCCGCTTTCTTTGTTTTACGGACAACCCCCGTCTCGCCGAAGATCTCACGGTCGGTCAAGACCTCAAAGCCGTCAAAAACAAAGCCGCCGTCGAGCCCGCCGGAAACAATATTGAGGTCGGGCCGCTCTTCCTTGAGCCGCGGCGAATGGCGGCTGAAGATCAGCGCTTGGGAAGGAATATCATCGAGCTGGCCGGCATAGCTCGGCGGCGAGGAAAAAACAGCCGGCTCATCCGGCACGAAGAAACTGGAAAGCGTGATATTGGCGGGCCGATCGATCTCCACCTGCTCATCGATGACCAGGCAATCGTTTTCGCGAAGATGATCGAAGATCGACGCTTCGCGCCTCTCCGCAGCGGGGAGAATGGTCGTTTCTTTGAGCGCCTCGATCGAACGCTGGGTGATCGGGTCAAAGCTCCTAATGGAATCGATCCGGTCGCCCAGGAATTCGACGCGCACCGGCGTTTCCTGCGAGAGCGCGAAAAAGTCGACAATGCCGCCGCGCACGCTATACTCGCCCCGCTCCCCGACGATATCAAAGCGCTTGTATCCGAACGCGGCCAGTTTTTCGACCAGCTCATCTCTCCCCCCAATCTCCTGATTTCCAGATATCCTGATACCCGGGACAATCTTGCTCGTCTTTGTAAGCACGGCCTTGAGCGGAGCCACGACAACAAGCTCGGCTTCGCCCTGCCAGGCGTTCAAGATGCCAAGCCGCTGGCCGGTCAGCTCGCGGCTGGGCAGGATCCCCTCTTCATCCGGGGCGACATCCAGAGCCGGGAAGAGAAAGACTTTTTTGCCGGAAAGCAGTTCAATCTCGTCTCTTAATTTTTCCGCGCCGCCGGAGGTGGCGGTGACAATGAACAGGCGGCGGAGCGGCCCTGACAGAGCGGCCAGAAGCGCGGACCTTGAGGCGCCGATCAGGCCAGAGAAAGAAGTCGTGCGCGAAGTTTTAAGCTCCGATAATTTCTCGGTTAGATAGGAAGACTTTTCGAGACGGTCAATGATCTCAAGCCTGGTCACTGCGTGACAATTTTACCACAAACGAAAGCCTCAACCGCGTCGGCGGCCGACATAATGGCCGCCTCAAGCGTTTCTCTCTGCGCGGGGGGGATCTTCTGGAGGACGTAATCCGAAACATCGCCGGTCAGGCTTTCACGGCCGATCCCGACCCGCACTCTGGCAAACTCCGAGGTCCCAATGCTCCCGATGACCGATTCGAGGCCGTGGTGGCCGCCGGCCCCGCCCTTTTCACGCGAGCGGATCACGCCGATCTCGAGGTCGACGTCATCGTAAATAACGATCAGTTTGGCCGGTTCGATCTTATACCAGGCCAGGAGCCCTGCCACGGCTGGCCCCGAATTGTTCATGAAGGTCTGCGGCTGGGCCAGAATAACTTTGTGATCGCTGATCTTGCCTTCGGCCAGAAATGAATGATGTTTGTCTTTAAATGCGGGAAGGCCGAGCCGCGAGGCAAGTTCGGAGACGACGCGGAAACCGAGGTTGTGGCGGGTGTTCTCGTATTCCGGCCCGGGGTTGCCAAGTCCAACAATTAGATACACTTTTCACCCTCTTAATCCTTAATTCTTAATACTTAATTCTTCTTAGTAGACCCTGCCGTAGGAAAAGTCGATGCCGAAGCGCAGATCTCGCTCGACGACCTGGTTGGCGGCCGCCGGCTTGTCCTTGAGATAACTCACGCCGAGGATCTCAAAGAACATCTTGAATTTGCCCAGCAGCTCGTTTGAGCCTTCCCGGTTGCGCCAGGGCTCGAACCGGATGCCGACGCCATAGTCAGCGGCGTTGAGGAATGAATAGCTCGCGCCGCTTTTGCCGGAATAGACGATATCGGCCTTGAGATAAGGTTCGATGCCGCGGCCAAGATGCTTGCCGATCTTCGGCTGGAAATAAAAGACATAATTTTGAAAACTTTCCCAGCCAAAATTCGTGTCGCGGTAAGAGAGGTTGGACCAGAGCTCGCCCCAGGGCTGGCTCTCGTCGGGCTTGTCCAGGTTCCACTCGTGCCAGAGATCAAAGCCGTAGCGCAGATCGGTCTTGGCCAGTCCCGCCGTTTCAGCCGAGGCCGAGTTTTTTAAATAATTGGCGCCCAAGCTCTCGGCAAAGATCTTGACGTCCGGGATCCATTCTCTAAACCAGACATCATCTTTGCTTCTTAAACCTTCAAATGGTTTGACGCGCAATCCGACGCCCGCAAAAAGTGAATTGTCAAAATAATCGCTGGTCTGCGACGTCGTGCCGTAATAGGCGCCGTAGAGCTGGACCGGGGTTTCAAAAAGATAGGTGCCGATCTTGCCTTCGTAGCGGCCGAGGATCGAGGCAAAGCCCTGCCGCTCAAGATTGGTGTCGTAATACGCGAAGTTGTTCCAGAGCTCGGCGAAAGGCTGAAAATTCGCCGCCGCGGCGCCGGTCGCGATCAGCAGGCCAAGAACAAAGCTTATCAGCCGTTTGGACACAATTACTTATCCATCGTCAGCGAAACGTTGTCAAGATCGATATTCACTTTGCCGTTTTCGGCCAGGGCCAGGCAGATGAACTGCATTTGCAGCAGGCCGCCGGAGCCGTCCGACATCTGCGGGTTCCAGACACCGTCGCCGGCGCCGGGATTTTCCAGCACAAAATCGGAGAGAGGGACAAAGAGGCGCTTCCAGCCGTCCCAGTCGACCTTGATCTCATAAACGAACTTGTCGTCCCGGGTCACGGCGTAATTCTTTTCCGGGTTCTGCTCGACCGTCCAGTTGTTGCTGTCATCGTCGACCAGTTCGACCTTGACGGCGCCCGAGCCCGGCCCGCTGCCGTAGACATCGATCTGAAAATAATTATATTTTGACAAGTCCTGATTTTCTTTCGCGAGGTATGTGCCAAGGCCGCCGGCGTACCAGTTCCTGGCCATGCCGGAAAGCAGCAGCGAATATTCACCGATGGAAGAAACAACCGCCTCTTCTCCGCCCTTGAGGCCTTTATTGCTGGCCGGCTCAACTGTTTCAAGGTCGAATGTCCACCACTCCCGCGGCGATTTGAGACTTCCCGACTCAAAATCATCGATCAAGAAAACCTTTTCCGCCAGGCCGGGCGCGCTCCCCGCGGCTCCCGGTTTTTTCGGCGCTGGTCCACCCATAGCCAAAGCCAGCGAAACGCAGAAACAAAGGAACAGGGAAACACAAGCTAATTTTTTCATTTTACCTTCCTCCTATCTACCTATCGAATCCGTTCATAAAAGATTTCACTTAAATTCCAGCGTGCCCCAGACGCTCGGGTCCTTATAAAAATAATAATCGCCGCTCCAGATCAGCTGCCGCTCCCGCTCAGCCGTAGAGTCGGCATCGTCGATGGCCAGGTCAAAACCGACCTTCGTGCCGGGCGAGGGCACAAAACTGCCGAAGAACGCCCAGGGCAGTTTCGCCTCAATGATATAGCCAGACTGGTCGATCTTTTTGACGAAGATCTCGCTGCCGGTCGGACTGCGCCGCCTCTGCCAGCTCCAGATCGAGGGCTTGATCGCCCGGCCGTCGCCGGTGCCCAAGCCGATCTGAAAGTCGTTTCGCCCGAACGAGTCGCGGCCGCGGTCGGCGCCGGGATCGGTCGAAAAGACCATCTCGATCGCGTCGCCGTTCCAGATATCGCCCCTCTCTTTCTTATTGACCAGCGGCGTCTTATCCGTGATATCGGCGGCCAGGTACAAGAAATCCTTGTCCCACATTATATAAACTTTACCGGAGAGATCGGCCGGGCCGCCCCAATTCAGCCCCTCTTTAAAATAGGCGCCCTCTTTCATGACGAGAGGCGCGCACTTCGACCATTCGTCCAGTTTTCCGTCAAACTTGACGCCGTCCGTCTTGCAGGCCTGCACGAGATTTTTCGATCTTATTTCGGCCGGCAGGGCCAATCTGGCCATGGCCTCGCCGGAGCTAACAAAGATCGGGTCTTTCATGATCTGCTTGAAAGCGGCCAATGACTTTTCCGAAGAATTGATCCGCCAATCAGCTTCTTTTTTCAAGTCAAACCAAATGATCGCGTCGATACCGCGCAGGCTGGTCTTTAAATATGCCGGGATTTCCCTGATCCAGGCGGCCTTGTCCCCGCCCTGCTCGGCGGCGGCGAACTCGGCGATCATGATCGGCTTCCCCGGCCAGAGCCGGCGGGCCCGGCGCACCTGGTCGCGGAAGAGATATTTGAACGCCTGCCAGTCGCTCCAACTCTGGGTCGTCCCCCAGTTGTAGCCGTCAAAACCGATCCAATCGACATAATCGTTGCCAGGATAGGCCTTTTCCCAATTGTTCCAGGCTTCGTTGGGAAAAGAATAATTCATGGGCGCCCAGACGAATATGGCGTTGCCCGCCTTTTCCCTTTTAAAAATATCGACGATATGGCGGAAAGCTCGGATGTAGAGCTCGGGGTTCTTGTCGTTATTGACGATGCCCCAGGGATAACCTTCCATGTTGAACTCGTGGGCCGGGCGCAGAAAGATCGGGTAGCCGAACTCTTTGACCGACTTGGCCCAGGCAATGATGTAGCCATCCCATTTACCGTCAATGATATCTTTAAGCTTGATCTTGTTGTGGTCGCTCCAGTACCACGGCTCCCAGACAATGTGGGGGATGGCGCCGTAATTGACGACATTTTCCGCCTCTTCTTTCGGGAAGGCCTGCGCCCAGTCCTGATACCACATGATCTGGGCCGGTTTTTTGCCGGCCTGCTGCTCGAATTGCTTGATATAGCCCATATTCCTCGGCGCGCCCTCGCGGAAAACTCCAAGGTAAACTTCGCGGGCCTCGCAAGTAAATCCAAACATCAAACATCCAAATCCAAAACAAATCCCAATCGCTAAATTCAAAATTCCAAATGCCTGTGATTTTTGATTTGTTATTTTAATATTGTTTTGAAGTTTGAAGTTTGATGTTTGAAGTTCCATTTTTATCCTTTCACGGCCCCGGCCGTCAGGCCGTGCACGATATGCCTTTGCAGTAAAAAGAAGAGGACGACCACCGGCAGGGTCGCGACGGTGGCGGCCGCCATCATGAGGTCGAAGCGGTTCTGGTAATTGCCGACAAAAAGACGGATGCCGACGGGGATCGTCATCGTGTCGGCATTGGTCAGCACCCAGGCGAACATCAGCTCGTCCCAGGCGGTCAGGAATATATAGATGCCGGTGGCAATGATGCCCGGGATGGCCAGCGGCAGGGCGATGTACCAGAAGACCTGGAAAGCCGAACAGCCATCGATGCGCGCCGATTCTTCCAGCTCTTTTGGAATGGTGGCAAAAAAGCCCCGCAGGATCCAGATCGAGAACGGAATAAAGAAAGCCGAATAGATGAGGATGATGCCCCAGTAGGTCCCCTTGACCGGGATACCGGACATTAAAGTAAATTTGACGAACATTATATATATAGGTATTAGATACATGATGGCCGGGATCATCTGGGTCGCCAGAATGGCGTTGCTAAAAAGATCGGAGCCGGGAAAACGGAAACGCGACAGCGCGTAGGCCGCCAGGGTCGAAAAAACCATGGCGATGAGCATCGTGGCGCCGCAGATAATGAGCGAGTTCTTGAGATAGAGGCCAAAGTTGACGTTCTTCCACATGTCGACATAATTGCCCCAGTGGACCTCGACGTTGCCATCAATGCTGCGCGAGAGCCCGACCCGGCCGATGGCGATGTCGGTCGAGCTCTTGAGCGAAGAGAAGACCATCCAGCCGACCGGTAGCAGCGTCAGGGCGAGAAACATGAGCATGATGATACTGATGATGATATCGGTTATCCGCTTTTTGACATAATAGGGCATCATGACTGCATCTCCTCCGCCTGCTTAAAGTAACGGAACCAGATATTGACGATGGTGATCATGACGATCAAAAGCAGGACCGAGGCGGCCGCACCCGTGCCAAAGTTCCAGAGCTGGAACGAGTTGCGGAAAATGTTGGTCATCATGAGGTCGCCCCACTCGCCCGGGAAACCGGCGCCGAAACCGAACATCATGATCAC
>JAGVQF010000078.1 GCA_020051815.1 Candidatus Saganbacteria bacterium
CGTTGCGGTCAAGCAGGGCGCCGACGCGCGTGCCGTCGGTAAAGGCGACCGCCGCCGGGCCATCCCACGGCTCCATGAAGCAGGCGTGGTATTTGTAAAAGTCGCGCAGTTTTTGGTCCATCTGCCGGTTCTGCTCCCAGGCGGCCGGGATCAGCATCATCATGGCGTGCGGGAGAGACCGGCCGGAAAGCGTCAGGAGCTCGAGCGCGTTGTCCAGCGCGGCGGAGTCGCTGCCGCCCGGCACGATCACATCAAGGCCTCTGGCCGCCATCCAGTTGATATTGCCGCGCAGGGTGTTGATCTCGCCGTTGTGGGCCAGGAACCGGAACGGCTGGGCCAGGTCCCAGGTCGGGAACGTGTTGGTGCTGTAGCGCGAATGGACGAGGCAGATCGCGCTCTTCATCTTGCCGCTCTTGAGATCGAGATAAAAGTTCTCGACCTGGTGCGGCATCAGGAGGCCTTTGTAGATAATGGTGCGGGCCGAAAGGCTGGCAAAATAGATCTTATTGTTCAACCGTTCGATCTTCCGCCTTATGGTATAAAGTTTTTTCTCAAATTCGCCACCACCGCGCTTGCCCGCCGCGGCGGGCTTGCCGATAAAGATCTGTTCAATCACCGGCTCGCTCTCACGGGCCGCTTTGCCGATGTCGGCATTATCGACCGGCACTTCGCGATATTTTATGATCTCTTGACCTTCTTCCTTGACGACACTGGCGATCAGCTCTTTGCAGTTTCGTCGTTCATTTGTATCACGGGGGAAAAAGATCAGGCCGGTCCCATACTCCCCGGGCTGATAACCATAAAATTCGTGGGGGATCTGGATCAGGATGCCCGCCCCATCGCCGGTCTTGGGGTCGGCGCCGACCGCTCCGCGATGGGCTAAGCGATTTAAGACCTCGAGCCCCTGTGCCACGATAGCGGAAGATTTGTTGCCCTTGATATCAACGACAAACCCGACGCCGCAGCTGTCGTGCTCGAAAGCCGGATCATATAAGCCCTGTTTTCTCATCGTGAAATTAAATTATATCACCAAAAAGAAAGCCCCGCAATGCGGGGCTTTCCCTAAATTATTAACGACAAACGCTTACAGTATCGGCAAATATCTCTTAAGCTCGTACTCCGTGACCTGGATGCGAAAATCGTCCCACTCCTGCTTCTTGACCGCGATGTAGCGGCTGAAGCAGTGCTCGCCTAGAGCGGCTTTCATAAAGTCGCTCTTTTCGGTGATCGCGATCGCTTCGCCCAGGCTGGCGGGCAATGACTTGATCCCCTTCTCCGCCCTCTCTTCTTCGGTCAGGTGATAAAGGTTAAGCTCCATCGGCTCGGGCAGTTTGTAGCCCTCTTCGATCCCCTTCAAACCGGCTTGCAGCATGACGGCAAATTGCAGGTAAGGGTTGCCGGATGGGTCCGGGCAGCGCAGCTCCATGCGTGTCGCGCCCTCTTTACCCGGCTGGTAGCCGGGGACGCGAATCAGGGCCGAGCGGTTCCGGCGCGACCAGGCGATATAGACCGGCGCTTCGTAGCCCGGGACCAACCGCTTGTAGGAGTTGACCCAGGGAGCCAGGATCGATGACATTTCCGGCACATGCTTGAGGATGCCGGCGATATATGATTTGCCGATCGGTGAAAGATTGTATTTATCATTGGCATCATAGAAAGCATTGGTCTTGCCTTTAAACAGCGATTGATGGCAGTGCATGCCCGAACCATTCTGGCCAAAGATCGGCTTCGGCATAAAGGTCGCGTAAACCCCGTTCTTCGATGCGATCTCCTTGACCGTTAAGCGATAAGTGACCGTATTGTCGGCCATCGGCAGAGCGTCATTGTAGCGCATGTCGATCTCGTGCTGTGAAGGGGCGACTTCGTGATGGCTGTATTCGACCACGATCCCCAGTTTGCGCAGAGCGAAAACCGTGTCGCGGCGCAGGTTCGAGGCCATGTCGAGCGGCGTCAGGTCAAAATACCCCCCTTGGTCCAGAACTTCGGTCCCTTTGGAATCCTTGAAATAGAAATATTCGAGCTCCGGGCCGACGTAGAAATGATCAAACCCCATTTTCTTGGATTTTTCCAGCGCGCGCTTCAAAACATAGCGCGGATCACCTTCGTACGGCTTGTGCTTTTCGATCCCCGGCTGAAGCACATCGCAGATCATGCGGGCCACCGGCTTGTCTTCCGGCCGCCAGGGCAGGATGGCAAAAGTGTTCGCGTCCGGCATGGCGATCATATCCGATTCTTCGATCGCCTGGAAGCCGGTGATGGATGAGCCGTCAAAGCCCATCCCCTGCGTCAGGGCGCCTTCCAACTCATCCGGACCGACCGCGAAGCTCTTTAAGATCCCATTAATATCCGTGAACCACAAACGAATAAACTCGACCCCATTGTCCTTGACCTGCTTGAGAACATCTTCTTTCGTCGTCATTATCTCCAACTCCTTCTTGCCCCGAGCGCAGTCGAGGGGCTAATTTATTTATTCAACGCACGATACATTATACCATAAGGAAGAGAGCAATTTTATTGCCATGAACCACTTAACACAAAACTTCTAGAAAGTTTACAATTTCGTATTTATCGGCTGTGAATAATACAAAATTGTCAGGAATTATCAGCCCTCACCCGCTAACACTTAACATTCTCACCCTCTCCCAGAGGGAGAGGGTTTTTCTTTGATGCCGCCATGCGTATTACCTTCTCCCTCTGGGAGAAGGGGGCATGTTTCGCACTAGCGGATGAGGGCAGAAGTTGGTCCATCTTATCCCTTCAGCAGAATAACCGCGCGATTGTTCTTGACGATCAAAAATCCGCTGGTCCCATCGAGCCTGACCTCTTCGCCGCTCTCAAGTTTATAACGGATCGGCCCCGATCCCAGCGTCGTGGCCAGCGGCGCGTGATCGGGCAGTATCCCGATCTGGCCATCCTCTGCCTGCAAAAACAAGCTGACCGCTTTGCCGAAAAAAATACTTTTTTCCGGGTTTCTTATGGCCAAAGAAAAGCTTTTCATCCCTTCTTCGCCTTCTCCCTCGCCTCTTCGATCGTACCGACCAGATAAAACGCCTGCTCCGGAATATCGTCGCACTTGCCGGCGATGATCTCGGTAAAGCCCTTGATCGTTTCCTCGAGCTTGACGTACCTGCCCGGTATGCCAGTAAAGCGTTCGGCCACAAAGAACGGCTGGGAAAGGAAGCGCTGGATCTTCCTGGCCCGGGCGACCAGCAACTGGTCTTCTTCGGGCAGCTCGGAGACGCCTAAGATCGCGATAATATCCTGCAGCTCCTTATAGCGCTGGAGGATCGTTTGGATCTTGCGGGCGACCGAATAATGTTCCTCGCCCAGGATCACCTCGTCCATGATGCGCGAGGTAGAAGCCAACGGGTCAACGGCCGGATAGATACCCATCTCGACCAGGGCACGGGAGAGTACCGTCGTGGCGTCAAGATGGGCAAAGGTCGCCGCCGCCGCCGGATCGGTGATATCGTCGGCCGGCACGTAGACCGCCTGGACCGAGGTGATCGAGCCTTTCTTGGTCGAGACGATCCGTTCTTCAAAGCGGCCGACCTCGGCCGCCAGCGTCGGCTGGTAGCCGACCGCCGAGGGCATACGGCCCAGCAGGGTCGAAACCTCGGAGCCGGCCTGCACGAAGCGGAAGATATTATCAACAAAGAAGAGGACATCCTTGCCTTCGACATCGCGGAAATATTCGGCCTGGGTCAGCGCGGTGTTGCCGGCGATCAGGCGCGAGCCGGGGAGCTCCGTCATCTGGCCGAAACACATGACGGTCTTTGAGAGGACGCCCGATTCTTTCATCTCGATCCAGAGATCGTTGCCTTCGCGCGTGCGCTCGCCCACCCCGCCGAAAACGGAAATACCGCCATGATGCGTGACGATGTTGTGGATCAGCTCCATAATGACGACGGTCTTGCCCACGCCGGCGCCGCCAAAGAGCCCGGTCTTGCCGCCTTTGACATAAGGCGCCAAAAGGTCGATAACTTTAATGCCGGTCTCAAAAATTTCCGAGCGCGCCACGATCTCGTCAAACGATGGCGGGTCGCGCCGGATCGGGAGCCTCGGCGCGTCCTTGATCTCGCCCAGGCCGTCGATCGGCTCGCCCAGGACGCTAAAGACCCGGCCCAGCGTCTTTGGCCCGACCGGCACGGAGATCGGCTGGTCAAGGTCGATGACTTCGGTGCCGCGCTTCAAGCCGTCGGTGGGCAGCAAAGCGACCGC
Source organism: Candidatus Saganbacteria bacterium (assembly GCA_020051815.1). Classification (GTDB taxonomy): domain Bacteria; phylum Margulisbacteria; class WOR-1; order O2-12-FULL-45-9; family XYB2-FULL-48-7; genus 2-01-FULL-53-15. The sequence continues at coordinate 4,222 of JAGVQF010000078.1, forward strand.
GCGCACCACGCCGTCTTCGAGCAGCATCGAAACCTCGGCCATGATCGGCGGTTTTTCGATCTTTAAGGCGCTCCTGATCTTGGGCACTTTGCCGGCCGGGAACTGCGCCTCAATAATGGCTCCGATCACCGAAATTACTC
>JAGVQF010000146.1 GCA_020051815.1 Candidatus Saganbacteria bacterium
AAAAAGATCGATTCAAATGAAGTGATCGAAGTGATGAGGGCCAAGAACAAAAATCTTGCCAGCTTGATCACTGTCGCAATTGAGCTTGCAGCACGCGGTCATGCCCGCTAAGGTCTTTTAATATCTTGATCTCGGAGTAGCGTCCGGTCTGCTTGGCCAGCACGGTGACGGCCGGCCCCTGGTCGAAGCCGATCTCGGCGAAGAAATAACCGCCCGGGGAAAGGTATCGAGGCACAGAGGCAACAAGTTCCCTTAAAAATCTAAGCCCATCGCTGCCGCCATCCAAAGCCCCTCTTGGCTCCCAGTCCTTGACTTCCGGCTCGAGCGTTTCAATGACTTCGGTTGGGATATAGGGCGGATTTGAAACAATAATATCGAACTTTTGTTTTTCTTGGTGTCTTGGTGTCTTGGTGGTTAATAAGTCCCCTTCGAGAAACTGACAGCGATCAGCTACCCCAAGGTTCTGCGCATTCTTTGCCGCGACTTTGAGCGCTTCCAGTGATGAATCTATGCCGATCACGGTCGCGTTGGGCAGGCTTTTAGCCAGACAGATAGCGATGCAGCCGGAGCCGGTGCCGATGTCGGCAATTGACAAATTACGAATTACGAATGACGAATTACGAATTAATGTAATTATATTTTCAACCAAAATTTCGGTTTCGGGGCGGGGGATAAGGACTGACCGGTCAACGAAAAAGTCCAAACCCAAAAACGGCTGATAGCCGATGATATAAGCGGTCGGTTCGCGCTTTAGGCGACGCTCAAGCAGGGGGACAAAGGCAGATAACTGTTTGGGGCCAAGATCGCTGTCCCCGCGGAGGATGAGTTCCGTCCTTTTCAGGCCAAGCGCGTGACCAAGGAGTATCTCCGCTTCGAGCTCGGATTCGTCGATCCCGGCGCCTTTAAGCTCGCTGGCCGCGCGGGCGAGCAGGGAGGCGAGCTTCATGCCATGTGGGCCAGTTTGGCCGCGCGGTCGGCGGTCGACAGGGCGTCGATGAGCTCGTCGAGGTTGCCGTCGAGAAAGTTGTTGAGCTGATAGATCGTGAAGCCGATCCGGTGATCGGTGACCCGGCTCTGGGGAAAGTTGTAGGTGCGGATCTTTTCGGAGCGGTCGCCGGTGCCGACCATGATCTTGCGGCTCGAATCTCTTTTGTTCCTTTCTTTTTCTTCAGCCGTCTGCAGCATCTTGGCGCGCAGGAGTTTCATTGCCTTTTCCCGGTTTTGCAGCTGCGATCTCTCTTCCCGGCATTCGACCACGACACCGGACGGGATATGCGTGATCCTCACGGCAGAAGAAACCTTGTTGACGTTTTGCCCGCCGGCGCCGCCGGCGCGGAAGGCCTCGAACTTCAGGTCATTCTCGTTGATATTGACGTCGACATCCTCGGCTTCGGGCATGACGGCGACGGTGGCGGCCGAGGTGTGGATGCGGCCGCTCGTCTCGGTCTTGGGGACGCGCTGGACCCGGTGCGCGCCGCTCTCGTATTTGAGCTTGCTGTAGGCCCCTTTGCCGATGATGCCAAAGATCGCCTCCTTATAGCCGCCAAGGCCCGTCGCGTTGACGTCGAGCATTTCCGTCTTCCAGCCGCGGCGCTCGGCGTAGCGCAGGTACATACGCAGCAGCTCACCGGCAAAGAGCGCGGCCTCTTCGCCGCCGGTGCCGGCGCGGATCTCCATGATGATGTTCTTTTCATCGAAGGGGTCTTTGGGCGCGAGCAGGGTTTCGAGCTCCTGGAACAGCGTAGTTTTTTTGGCTTCGAGGTCTTTCAACTCATCTTTGGCCAGCTCCTGCATATCCTTTTCGCCCAGCATGGCTTCTGTTTCTTTGGTCGCTCGCAGGATGCTCTGATAATCGCGGTATTTGTCGACGACCGGCTTGACTTCGCTCAGTTCTTTGGAAAACTTGGTGAATTGTGCGCGGTCGGAGATGATCTCGGATGAACTTAAGAGCCTTTCCAGTTCAAGGTATCTTTTTTCGACGTTATCGAGTTTGTCGAGGAACATCTAAGGGGGAGTGGTTACTTCTTGCCGGGGGACTTCGATGAGGTCAGGCCAGTCGCTTTCTTGACGATCTTCTTCTTTTTAACCGGCTTTTTGGCCTTGACCGTTATACCGGCATATTTTTTCTTGAACTTCTGCACGCGGCCTTCGGTATCAAGCAGTTTCTGCTTGCCGGTAAAGAGTGGGTGGCAGTTGCTGCAGATATCGACGTGGATCTTCTCTTTGGTCGAACCGATATCATAGGACGCGCCGCAGGCGCAGATCGCCTTCGTCTTGTAATATTTAGGATGAATTTCGGGCTTCATATGTATTTATTTTATCACAGGATCAGAGGTTTGACAACCTCTCGACTCCTCGCTACGCTCGTCGCTCGGGGCGCAGCCCTTCCTCTAAACTCCTTCGGTCGCGGCCTCTATAGAATCATAAGTCACGGCCAGCAATCTTTCAAGCTCGCCGGCCGAGATGCTAAGCGGCGGCATGAGGACGATAACGTTGCCGAGCGGGCGCAAGATCGCGCCGCGCTTTCTGGCTTCTAATATGACCTGATGGCCGATTCTCGTTTCTGGCGGGAAACCGGCGATTTCGATGCCGACCATCGTGCCCAGCTGGCGGATGTCGCTGGCGTGTTTCAATTTCTTAAAAGTCGCGAGTCGACGAGTCAAAAGTCGCGAGATTTTCGAGATGTTGGCCAAAGTCTGTTCCTTTTTAAAAAGTCTTAATGAAGCCAGTGCGGCGGCGCAACCTAAAGGGTTGCCGGTAAAAGTATGGCCGTGGAAAAAAGTCTTGTTCTCTTCCGGCCGGGCCAGGAAGGCGCGGTAGACTTTTTCCGTGGCCAACGTGGCGGCCACGGGGAGATAGCCGCCGGTCAGGCCTTTAGCGATACACATGAGGTCAGGGGACACTCCTTCGTGCTCGCAAGCGAACATTTTGCCCGTCCGCCCAAAGCCGGTCGCCACTTCGTCCACTATCAGGAGGACATTATATTTAGTGCAGAGCCGGCGGACGGCTTTCAAATAGCCTTTGGGCTGGAGGAGCATCCCGGCCGCGGCCTGCACCAGCGGTTCAACGATCATCGCGGCTATTTTCTTGTGCTGTTTCTTTAAGACTTTTTCCAGGGCGGGAATGTTTCCTGGCGGGACTTTTATCGATTTGAACAAAAGCGGGCGGTAAATCATGTGAAAAAGATCGATCCCCCCGACCGAGACGGACCCGATCGTATCGCCATGGTAAGCATTTTTTAGTGTGATGAATTTTGTTTTGAATTTATTTTTAGGTATGGGGTATGGGGTATGGGGTATTTGCTGTCGCCAAAACTGGAAAGCCATCTTTAAGGCAACCTCGACAGCCGTTGAGCCGTTATCAGAATAGAAAACTCTCGTGAGCCCTTTTGGCGCGATCTTAACGAGCTCTGCCGCCAGTTCGATTGAAGGGACATTGCCAAGCCCCAGCAGGGTGGAATGAGCGAGCTTATCAAGTTGTGCCTTTATGGCCGCGTTGAGTTCTTTCTTCCTGTGGCCATGGACGGTGACCCAGAGGGAAGAGACGCCGTCAATATATTTATTGCCGTCAGTGTCGTAGAGATAAACCCCGTCGCCGCGCTCGATCACGAGCTGGTCATTTTCGGCCCAGTCCTTCATTTGCGTAAAAGGGTGCCAGAGATGCTTTTTATCAAGTTTGAGCAGTTTTTTTGTCTTAGTTTTCACATTTGAAGTATAAGGATTATCATCTTTGACGTCAAATCGGTTTGACCGGGGTTATTTTATCTCCTATAATCAAAAATATGCGCTGGTCGATCAACCGTTCCGCTACGGGCGTTCTGCTCATCATTTTATCGATCGCCGTTCTCTGGCCGAATGAAGGGGCGATGGATGTTTCAAAGGCCGCCAGATCGAGCATCCCTTTACCCGCCGACACGGTCAACGCCGGGACCGGCCGCAAACTGGTCTCTATTACCGGGATACTCTCGACTGTCGATAAGATCGGCGACCAGCAATATTTGCGTCCGGGCAATTACATCAAGCTCGTCAGGGAGACCGAGACCTTTGTCCGGCTGAAGCCAAAGGTTAAGGGCTGGCAGGCGACCGAAACCAAAACCTATAGCTCGCCAACCGCCAGGATCGGCGCCTACACGATCGATCCTCACATGATGAAATGGCCGCAGCCGGCCAGGTTAAAGCTTGTGCCAGCTATGGTGGTCTTAGAAAAGGATAGCCGGCTGGAAAAAGATTTCATTTATATAGGAGTGGGCAAGCTCAATAGCCCTCGCTTCGGCGATAGCCGCGTCAGCTTTTTGGCGGTCGCCGGCAGCCA
>JAGVQF010000125.1 GCA_020051815.1 Candidatus Saganbacteria bacterium
CATTATACATTTTTACCTGAAATTATTCAAAAACACGAGCGACAATCATTTGAGGGAAATACATGCATTTGCCAATGGTGGCCAAAACTACAGCTAAAAGACGCGCGGGGGGACAATCAACTTTCCGCATCTATCACGGGCGGGGAATTAACCCGACAGCAATCGCCGAGCTCTACAATAGCGCTCTGGGCCCGCTGGAAAAGAGGATGGCGGTAACCGCCGGGCAAATTGAATCTCGTCTCCACTTTGATCGAAGAAGCGTTTATGTTGGCTTTCTCGAAGGCATTACCGAACCGGTTTCGCTCATCAATGTGGTAAAGCGAGCCGAAAAGGAGGTTCCGGACACGCACCAAGAACTTACCGATAACGAGCTGTTCACCAACACCATGGAGAACGGCGCCAGAACCTGGTATTGCCCGTGGGTCGTAGTCAGAAAAGAAATAAGCAAGATGGGTTATTATCTCATTAATGAAGAAAAGCCGGTGAGCATTGGGCAAGCTCACGTTCTGCAGGTCAAAAGTGACGCCACCAGAGATCCCGATGCGAAAAAGCTCTACGCTTACTCGCGACCGGCTATGATCCGCGATTTCCTAAATAGATTTGGGATAGTAACCACCGTTGAAGATGTTTTGGATGAAGCGCCAAAATATTACCTTAATCATGAATTATTGGAGCTAAGCCGTGAAGGAATAACACGCAAGCGTGATGGACTGGCCATCATGGACCTGGGCGCCTACTGGATTGAAACTAATCCGGATGATCCCAAAAAGAAATTCGACAGCGTCTTTCAATTTCACGGCAGCCTGGGCGGAGTGTTCAGACAAAAACTGGTAAGGCCCTATGGTCAACCCCACGATTTGCTAAGCCTCTGCTATCGAATTCTCTTTGAATACTGGCTTAAGAAGTAAATTTTAAATCCGGCTCCCTGGCCGCTTTTGTTTCATCCAATCTTCTGACCGGTGTATCATGAGGGGCCGATCTAACTATTTCGGGATCACTTTCGCACTCCTTGGCGATCCTGATCATCGCATCGCAAAAAGCATCAAGCGTTTCTTTAGATTCCGACTCCGTCGGCTCGATCATCAGCGATTCTTCAACGATCATGGGGAAATAGATCGTCGGCGGGTGAAAGCCGTAATCGATCAGGCGCTTGGCTATATCGAGCGCCTTGATGCCGTATTTTTCTTTCTGCCATTTGGCGGAAATAACAAATTCGTGCTGGCAGGAACGGTCAAAGGCCAGATAATAATGGCCCTTGAGCTTGTTCATCATATAGTTGGCATTGGCCACCGCCGTCTCCGAAGCCTTCTTAAGTCCCTCCGCCCCCAGCGAAAGGATATACGCGTAAGCTCTAACGATCACGCCGATGTTGCCGTGGAAAGAGTGAACGCGTCCAATGGATTTGGAAAACTCCGAACTCCGAACTCCATACTCCGAACCATTCTTAACTACCCGCGGCACAGGCAGGAACGGCTCCAGCATTTTATTAACCCCTACCGGACCCGAACCGGGGCCACCGCCGCCATGGGGCGTGGAAAATGTCTTGTGCAGGTTAAAATGCGCGACGTCAAACCCGAGATCGGCCGGGCGGCAGAGACCGAGATTCGCGTTGGCATTAGCGCCGTCGTAATAGAGCAAGCCGCCGGCTTTGTGGATAATTTCGGCGACTTCCATAATATGCTCGTCAAAGAGCCCGAGCGTGTTGGGATTGGTCAGCATTAATCCAGCAGTGTCTTCCCCCACCGCTTTTTTCAGTTCATCGACATTGATATTGCCCCGTCCGTTCGACTTGATAACGACCGGCGTAAAACCGACCATCGCGACCGAAGCCGGATTCGTGCCGTGTGACGAGTCGGGAATAATGATTATGTTTCTTTCAACTCGCGACTCGTGACTCGCGACTCGCGACTTATGAAAAGCCTTGATCATCATTAATGCCGTCAACTCGCCGTGCGCTCCGGCCGCCGGCTGCAGCGTAAAAGCGTCAAACCCAAAGATCGCGCACATATATTTTTCAAAATTATAAAGGAGCTCGAGTATCCCCTGGTTGTTCGCGTCGCCTCCCAGCGGATGGGCATTATTAAAGCCGGGCAGTTTCGCTATATCCTCGTTGACCTTGGGATTATATTTCATGGTGCAGGAGCCGAGCGGATAAAAATGGGTATCGACGGAAAAGTTCTTTTGCGACAGGCGCGTAAAGTGGCGGATAACGTCCAGTTCGGTCAGTTCGGGCAGATCGAGTTTTGTCCTGATCATTTCTTCGGGGATCAATTTTTTGATATCTTCGGCGGGGACATCAAGCTCGGGCAGCGAATACCCGGCTCGTCCCGGGACGCTCTTTTCAAATATCAGCAATTCTGATTTGTTCTCCACTACTCCCTATCCCGCTACTCCCTAGATTATCGCTTTCTGCGTCGCCGGGTCAAAGAAATGGATCTTGCGCAGGTTAAAGGCCAGGCCAAAGGCGCTGCCCGGCTGGGGATCGGCCATGGCGCCGACCCGCCCGATGAAGGCGGTCGCGCCGGCCTTAACATAAACATACGTTTCCGAGCCCATCAGCTCGCGGAAATCGACTTTCGTTTCGATCAGGAACTTCTGGTCGATCCAGCCCGACGAAGGGACATCCCAAATATCTTCCGGCCGGATACCGAAGGTGACTTCTTTTTCGACATAACCGGCCAGTAGCCCGTCAACATCGGCGGGCACGTCGAACTTGAAGCCCTCGCACTCGAACGAATAAACATTATCCTTTTTTCGGATCGTGCCTTTAAAGAAGTTCATCGGCGGCGAGCCGATAAAGCCGGCGACAAAGCGGTTGGCCGGCTTGCCGTAAACCGTCATCGACACGTCGACCTGCTGGAGCTCGCCGTTCAATATGACGGCCACCCGGTTGCCCAGCGTCATCGCCTCGATCTGGTCGTGCGTCACGTAAACGATCGTCGCTCCCAACTGGTGATGGAGCTTCTGCAGCTGGGCCCGCATCTGCACGCGCAGCTTGGCGTCGAGATTGGAGAGCGGCTCGTCCATCAAAAAGACCTGCGGGTTCCGCACGATCGCGCGGCCGAGCGCCACGCGCTGGCGCTGTCCGCCCGAGAGCTGTTTGGGCAAACGATCAAGCAGGTTGGAGAGGCCCAGGATCTCGCCCGCCTCATGGACGCGTTCATCGACTTCTTTCTTTTTCATGCCGCGCAGTTTGAGGCCAAAGGCCATGTTGTCGTAAACTTTCATGTGGGGATAAAGGGCGTAGGATTGAAAGACCATGGCGATGTTGCGGTCTTTGGGCGCCACGTCGTTGATGAGCCGGTCGCCGATAAAGATCTGGCCTTCGGAAACTTCTTCGAGGCCGGCGATCATGCGCAGCGTCGTGGTCTTGCCGCAGCCGGAGGGACCGACCAGGACGACAAATTCCTTGTCCTCAATGGTGAGATCGATATTCTTGACCGCGACTACATCATTGTAAAGTTTCGAAACGTTCTTCAAAAGGACTCGTGCCATCAATTTCTCCAATCCGAGACCGGTTCGGAAACCGCGAAGTTTATTCGCCGGTTTCCGAGTTACTAACGGGCTCTATTTTATATTTCTTTGATCAGGTTGGCCAGTTCGATCGCCGACATCGCCGCGGCAAAACCCTTGTTGCCCGGCTTGGCGCCCGCGCGCTCCAG
>JAGVQF010000005.1 GCA_020051815.1 Candidatus Saganbacteria bacterium
CAGGTCGGGCAGACCGGCAAGACCGTCTCGCCAAAACTCTATATCGCCTGCGGTATCGCCGGGAAAATCCAGCATTTAGCCGGTATGCAGGGTTCCGACACCATCGTCGCCATCAACAAAGACCCCGACGCGCCGATCTTCAAAGTCGCCAACTACGGCATCGTCGGCGATCTGTTCGAGTTCGTGCCGCTGCTGACGAAGAAACTGAAAGAGTCGCGAGGGTAACTTCTGTCTTGCGTGGTCTCCCGAATAATCCGGATTATTCGGGGTGGCGTGCCGCCGATTTTGATAGGCGACCGAAGTTGACAAAATCGATTGTTTTAACTATACTTAAAATTAATAAATATTAAATGGGAGTTTTAAGTATGCATAAAAGAGTGATTAAGCGGAGAATATACCTCGACCGGCTTGCTAATTTTATCGATAAGGACCTTTTTAAGGTTATTGTTGGCCAACGGCGGGTCGGCAAAAGCTACCTTCTGCTGCAAATAATGGATGACCTGAAAAAGCGGGGGATTGACAAGGAACGCATCATCTACATCAACAAGGAGCGGCATGAGTTTGACTCCATAGTCAATTATACCGATTTATTGACTTTTGTCAGAAAGAAAGCCGCGGGCAAAGGAAAAATCTATCTATTTCTGGATGAGGTTCAAGAGATTGAAGAATTCGAGAAAGCGCTGGGCAGCCTCCAGGCAAGAGGGGGATATGACATCTACTGCACCGGCAGCAACGCGAACCTGCTTTCCGGAGAGCTGGCGTCGCGATTAAGCGGCAGGTATGTTGAAATACGAGTTTACGGTCTTTCGTTTACGGAATTCCTTAATTTTCATAAATTAGCCAATAACGACGATGCGCTTGAAAAATACATTAAATACGGCGGCTTGCCGTATTTAATCAATCTGCCGCTGGAAGAAGAAGTTGTTTACGATTATTTAAGAAGCATTTATAATACCATTCTCTTAAAAGATGTGGTCGCGAGGCATGGAATAAGGCATGTCGCTTTTTTGGAAAACCTGGTCGAATATCTGGCGGATAATACGGGCAGCCTGGTCTCGGCGAAAAAAATAAGTGATTATCTCAAATCGCAGAAAACCGCGATTTCTCCCAATGTCATACTTAATTATCTTTCCTTTCTGGCCGCGGCTTATTTTGTTTTCCGTGTCCCGCGCTCGGCAATCGGCGGGAAAAAGATATTTGAAATTGGCGAAAAATATTATTTCGAAGACCTGGGGCTGCGGCATATGCTGATCGGATACAAGCAGACGGATATTAATAAGGTGATTGAAAACCTGATCTTCCTGCACCTAAAGGCGTCGGGCTATGACGTGACCGTGGGAAAGATCGGCGATAGGGAAGTGGATTTTGTCTGCGAGAAAAGCGGAGAAAAAGTCTATGTTCAGGCCGCTTACCTGATAACCGATCAAAAAACCCGCGACCGGGAATTTGGCAACTTGCTGAAGATTAATGACAATTATCCTAAATTAGTGGTCTCAATGGATAAAATGATCGGGGCTGAATACAAAGGCATTCGGCAGATCAATCTCAGGGATTTCTTAAGCGGCTTTAAATGAGCGCGCAAATCTGCGGTCGATTGGCCTTGCCACACCGATCTTCAAGGTCGCCAACTACGGCATCGTCGGCGATCTCTTCGAATATGTGCCGCTGCTGACAAGAAAACTTAAGGAATTGAGGGGATAAACAAAGCCGGGCGGACTATCCGCTTACCGGCCACCCCACCCCTCAAAGCGTAAAAGCTTAAAAGAATAAAGAGTAATTATCTGTCCTCGACAAGCCGAACCGCGCTGCCGAAGAAGCGATTCCCCGGGCGGAAGAAGTCGCGGTCGTCGACGACCAGGTGGCGGAGAACAAATGTGCTTTCATCATGTTTTGTTTTCATCCACGTAAAACTATTGCCCGATAACTCGTTTCTTGCCGCTTCCCATTCTGCTTCGGTTTGAACCCTGAATTTTCTGCCGGTTTGTTCGCTTAGCCGTTTTGCAAATTCCCTGGCATCAATTAGACTTACATATGTTAGGGCTTCCCCTGCTTTAGAGGGGTCGGCAAGAATAGCTTTAAGCTTATCCGCATTATGGTCGGTGATTTCGTAGCCCTGCATAACTTGTTTAAATAATCCAACCGTGACTTCCCCCTTCATAATTCTGGAAGAAGAGCCGGGGATATCAACCATTTCCGGAATTTCTATCGATGGAGCGGCTTTCACTTCTGGAGTAATTCTTACTATATTTACAAAGGATTCAAAATCCATATCATCAATTTCTGGATTCTCTAATTTGCAAACCTTGCCATCACCGTTTATATCTACCAGCGTCTTTACCGCCGGAAGAAATCCCGGCTTTACCGCGCTCAAGCTAATACATAAATCTTCCATTTTTATCATTCCTCCTTAACATTTTCCGGATACCCGTATTTCCAGATACCCTGATATCCTTATATCGCCCCCCTCCACAGAAAATTTCACTCTATTTTGAAAATGGGATTTTTGGTATAATTGACATGCATGTTAAAACAAACCACTAATGAAAAAGCCAGACAGTGTCTGACTTATTGCATTCGACTCCCGCTAAGAGAGATTCCCAATTAACAAAGATGTCTAAATTAAACCGTAAAGAAAAGAATTCTCTAAAGCTCTCACCAGCGGTGAGAGTAATTGGCTGGCGATGAAATATAAGGAATTAATACATCAAATCAAAGGAATTAATTCCTGGTCTCAGGCAAAGGCGATTCAATCGGTCAATGCTTGTCTAATTTTCCGCAATTGGCTTCTCGGAGCATATATAACTGAATATGTTCAAAAGGGCGAGGACAGGGCGAAGTATGGAGAAAAACTATTAAGCACTTTATCGGATGATCTGGGGCCGGGCTTCTCGGAAGACAACCTTGAAAGATGCCGGAAATTATATTCCTTCTACAGGATTTCCGCGACGCCGCTGCGGAAATTAATTCCCGCAACATTGTTGCGGAATTTCTCTTATGAGGGGGCATCGAGGAAGCCGGCTGAAAATCAAACAGGATTCAATTTAAATTTATTGCAGAAGCTTAGTTGGTCGCATTTTATTGAGCTGATAAGGATTGAGAACCTATTGAGGCGCCGGTTTTATGAAGTTGAAGCGATAAAAAACAACTGGTCGAGCAGGGAGCTTCATAGGCAAATAAATTCACTGCTGTTTGAAAGGATCGGACTAAGTAAAGCCAAAAGGGAAGTTTTATTATTGGCTAAAAAGGGAGAACTTGTAACAAAACCCGAAGAGGCTATTCGCGATCCCTACGTTTTTGAATTTCTGGGGTTAAAGCAAGAAAGGGCATACACTGAAGCCCAAATTGAGCAATCTTTACTTGATCATTTGCAGCAATTTTTACTGGAATTAGGAAAGGGGTTTTGTTTTGTCGCTAGACAAAAAAGAATAACCTTCAACAACCAACATTATTATGTTGACCTCCTTTTGTATCACCGCAAGCTAAAATGCCTTGTGGCCATTGACCTAAAGATCGGCGAATTCACTCATCAGGACGCGGGACAAATGAATTTTTATCTCAATTATTTAAGAAAAGAAGAAATGGAACCGGATGAAAATCTGCCTGTAGGCATTATCTTATGTACTGACAAAGAAGACAATTATGTTGAATATGCAACCGGCAACATAGCTAATAAGCTTTTCGTTTCAAGATATCTTCTTCAGTTGCCATCTAAAAAACAATTGGCCAGCTTTTTAGAAAAGGAAAAGAGGCAGTTAGGAGAATGAATAAATGACAACAGCTTTCGTATTTCCGGGCCAGGGGTCGCAGTCAGTAGGGATGGGAAAAGATTTCGCTGAAAAGTTGCTCGATCAGGCGAACCAGATCCTCGGTTTTGACCTGAAGAAGATCGTCCTCGATGGACCGGAAGACGAACTCAAGAAAACCGAAATCCAACAGCCGGCTATTTTGACGGTTAGTATTGCCGCCTTAGAGAAAACCTCGTCCCTCAGCCCCCGTCCCTCGGCAGTGGCTGGCCACAGCCTTGGCGAATACTCCGCCCTCGTCGCCGCCGGAGTCATCTCTTTTGTCGACGCGGTTAAGATCGTCCACCTGCGCGGCAAATTCATGCAGGAAGCCGTTCCCGCAGGTGAAGGGACTATGGCCGCCCTGCTTGGAGGAGAGCGCCAAGCCATCATCAACATATGTAAAGAAGTCGGCGGCGTCTGGCCGGCGAACTTCAACTCACCAGGCCAGGTCGTCATCTCCGGCAAAAAGAGCTCGGTCGAAGCGGCCGGCGAGAAATTGAAAGCGGCCGGCGTTAAAAAGATCATCCCGCTCGCCGTCTCCGCCCCCTTCCACTGCCCGCTCATGCAGCCGGCAGCGGATAAACTGGCTTTTGAGCTGGATAAACTAACTTTTCATGATGCCAAAATTCCGGTTTATGCTAATATAACCGCTGGCCCAGTAACGAAGGGCGCGGAGATCAAGCAGCTTTTGATCAAACAGGTAACCGGCTCCGTTCTGTGGGAGGATTCGATCAAGCAGATGATCGCGGACGGCGTGACTTCATTTGTTGAAGTTGGGCCGGGCAAAGTATTAACCGGGTTGATCAAGAAGATCGACCCGAATGTGGAGGTAAAAACATATGTCGAAGCTTAAGGATAAAGTCGCGTTCATAACCGGTTCGGCCCAGGGCATCGGCAAAGCGATCGCCGCCACGCTGGCTAAAGAGGGAGCGAACATTATTGTTTCTGACATTAACTTAGAGCTGGCGACCCAAACCGCCAAAGAGATCACAGCTCTGGGCGTTAAGGCCATGGCGATCAAGACCAATGTCGCCGACCTGGCGGACGTCGAAAGGTCGGTTGAAGAAATTTCCAAAACCATGGGCCGGATCGATATCCTCGTCAACAACGCCGGCATCACCAAGGACAATTTACTGATCAGGATGAAGAAGGAAGAGTGGGACGCGGTCATCGGCGTCAACCTGACCGGCGTTTTCAACTGCACAAAAGTAGTTGGCACCTTGATGATGAAGCAGAGATACGGTAGAATTATTAGCATTGCTTCGATCGTTGGCCAGATGGGGAACTTTGGCCAGGCCAATTACGCGGCGACCAAGGGGGGCGTGATCGCCTTGACCAAGACGGTGGCCAAGGAGCTGGCCTCGCGCAATGTGACGGCCAACGCGGTGGCGCCCGGGTTTATCCAGACCGCGATGACGGATAAGCTCTCGGACGAGGTCAAGCAGAAGATGATGGAGCTGATCCCGCTGGGCAAGCTCGGCACGCCCGACGATGTGGCCAACGCGGTCCTGTTCCTGGCCAGCCCGGCGGCCGATTATATAACCGGTCAAGTTATCGCCGTCAACGGCGGCATGTACATGTAGTATTGAGGTTTGAGGTTGGAAGTTTGAAGTTGAGTTGAGGGAGGTGAAAAATGGACGAAAATAAAATTTATGATGATATTAAGAAAGTCGTAGTCGAACAGCTCGGGGTGGCGGAATCGGAGATCAAGCGCGAAGCGTCGTTCGTCGACGACCTCGGCGCCGACTCGCTCGACACGGTTGAGCTGGTCATGGCGCTCGAAGAGGCGTTTGGCATCGAGATCCCGGATGAGGACGCGGAAAAGATCAAAACTATCGGCGACACTATCTTTTGTAATGATTTCAGTAATTCAGCCGAGTGGACAATGGCTAATTCAACAGGCGATTGCCAGAGTTGGATAATTTGTGATCCGGGTACCATTACACCTTTATATGGTATATCAACTATTAGTTCGGCAACCGCCGCGAATGGTTTTGCCTGTTTCAATTCAGATTATATAGGAACTCTGTGTGGTAATGAAGATGCAGCGCCCGCCCAGGATGCCTGGATTACCTTCAATAACCCGATTAACTTTTCTTCCACACCTAATGTTGCTATTAAATTTACACAAGCCTACAGGAAATGGGAAGATACTACTA
>JAGVQF010000037.1 GCA_020051815.1 Candidatus Saganbacteria bacterium
AACAGTTCCCAGGCATCGAGATCGCAGGCACGGACCACGGTTATTTTAACCAGGGTGACGAATCGACCCTGATCAAAAAGGTCAAAGATTCCAATCCCGACCTCCTCTTTGTCGGGCTGGGCGCCAGCCGCCAGGAGAAGTGGCTCAATCATCACCTCAATGGACTGGGGGCGGCTGTGGGGATGACGATCGGTGGCAGTCTCGATGTTCTCTCCGGCCGCAAGAGCCGCGCGCCAAAGTGGGCACAGGCATTATATATTGAATGGCTCTACCGGCTCTTTACCGAACCACAGCGCTGGAAAAGACAACTGGCCCTGCCAAAATTCCTTTATTTAATGCTCTTAAAAAAGATGATATAATCATTTTGATGGGTGACATTTTACTCGATATCGATCTGCCCGGCATCAAGCCCTTTAAAAAGGGTAAAGTCCGCAATGTTTTCGACCTCGGCGATTCACTGCTGCTCGTCGCCAGCGACCGCATCTCCGCTTTCGATTCGGTCATGCCCAACGGCATTCCCGATAAAGGGGCGATCCTGACCCAGATCTCGCTCTTCTGGTTCGATTTTACAAAGAACATTATCATGAACCACATCATTCAGTCCGATGTCGAGAAATATCCGCCGCAGTTAAAACCTTTTAAAGACAAGCTGGCCAAACGCTCGATCATTGGCAAGAAAGCCGAGCTGATCCCGGTCGAATGCGTGGTGCGCGGCTACCTCTCCGGCTCGGGCTGGAAAGAATACCAGAAAAGCCAGTCGATCTGCGGCCTCAAACTGCCCGCCGGCTTAAGTGAATCATCAAAGCTGCCGGAACCGATCTTTACGCCGACGACCAAGGCGGAGCAGGGGCATGACCTGAACATCACCTTCGAACAGGTCGTTGAGCTGGTGGGCGCGCAAACCGCCAGGACGATAAAAGACAAGACGATCGCGCTTTATAAGGCCTGTGCCGATCATGCCGACAAAAAAGGGATCATTATCGCCGATACCAAGTTCGAGTTCGGTTTTTATAACGGCGAGATCATCATTATCGATGAAATGTTGACGCCGGATTCCTCCCGTTTCTGGCCAAAAGATCTGTATAAAGCCGGCCAGGGCCAGCCCAGCTACGACAAGCAATTTGTCCGCGACTATCTCGAGTCGATCAAATGGAACAAGGAGCCTCCGGCTCCGGAACTACCAGAGGAGGTGGTCAAAAAGACGCGGGAGAAGTACATGGAAGCTTATACAAAGTTAACAGGAAGATCAAAACTTTAGGAGGAAATCATGAACATCGGAAAGCCTTTTGTTGATTCCTGGAATATATATATCAAGAATCTTGGCACCATTTTCATCGCTTTTATTATTTTGATAATTTTGACGGTCGTAACACTTGGCACGCTCTACATCCCTTTATTGATCGGCCTGCAGATGCTTTTTGTCAAAGCCAAAAGGGGAGAAGCGATCACTTCGAACGAAGTGCTGGCCCCGGTCGGCCGGTATTTTTCACTGACTTTCGGCAGTTTAGGCATTTGCCTGCTCGTCCTGACCGGTCTTTTATTATTGGTCGTCCCGGGCCTGGCCTGGTCCGCCTGGTGGATGTACGCGGCGCTGCTCATGTATGACAAGAAAATGCATATTGAAGACGGCATGCGCACAAGCAAGGAGCTGGTCAGAAAGAACGGCACCTGGTGGCACCTGCTTTTCCTGATCGTCGCCTTTTTTATCGATTTTCTCCCGTCCGTCATCTTTCCGCCCTTCGGCTGGGCGCTCAAATTCATCACAACGCCGTTAACGATGGGAGCGGTGGCCTGCGCCTATGCTGACGAAGCGCAATAACACAAGAAAGATAAAGATCGGCCGGCTCGAGATCGGCGGCGGCAGCCCGATCGCCGTCCAGTCGATGACCAAGACGGAGACGTCGGATATCGACGCTACCGTCGCGCAGATCCATGAGCTGGAGAAAGCGGGTTGCCAGATCGTGCGCTGTGCCGTGCCCGACAAAGAATCGGCGCTGGCGCTCAAAGAGATAAAAAGGCAGATCAACATCCCGCTCGTCGCCGATATCCATTTTAACCACGAATACGCCATTCTGGCGGCCGAAGCCGGGGTTGATAAGCTAAGGATCAACCCCGGCAATATCGGTAAAACCGAAAAGATCAAGGCGGTGGTTGCGGCCGCCAAGAACCGCGGCATCCCGATCCGCGTCGGCGTCAATTCGGGCTCGCTCGAAAAAGAGATCAAAAAGAAATACGGCGGCCACGTCACGGCCGAAGGACTGGTCGAAAGCGCCCTGAAGAACGTGAAGATCTTGGAGAAGCTTGGATTTAACGACATCGTCATTTCGATCAAGGCGACTTCGGTCCCGATGACGATCGCGGCCTACGCCGCGCTGGCCAAAAAGACCGATTATCCGCTGCATGTGGGAATAACGGAAGCCGGGATACCGAAGATCGGCGTGATCCGTTCGGCCACCGGCATCGGAGCCATTCTGGCAGCTGGCATCGGCGACACGATCAGAGTTTCGCTGACCGGCGATCCGATTGAAGAAGTTCAGACCGGATTTGAGATCCTCAAGACGCTTGATCTGGTCGTTCACGGGGTGACGATAATTTCGTGCCCGACCTGCGGGCGCGCCGATATCGACATAGCCAAAATTGCTGAAGAAATTGAGAGACGAACAAGGGATATTAAACAACCGCTAAAAATTGCTATAATGGGTTGTGAGGTCAACGGCCCGGGCGAAGCGGCCGATGCTGATGTTGGTATGGCCGCCGGCAAGGGAGTAGGGCTGATCTTCCGTGAAGGCCAGGTCGTCCGCAAAGTTCCCGAAGCTGAAATGGTCGAGGCGCTGATGGGCGAGATCGAGAGTCTGGTAATAAGATAATCGGTTAAGGTTGCGTCGACGCGGCCCGTATCGGTTTTCGGTTGCGTTTCCCGGCCGTCAACGTAAACGATTGACGATACGGGCATCGTTGCCGTAACCGATAGACAAAGACAGGAGGAATTAATGATCGATCGTTATACAATGCCCAAGATGAGAGAAATATGGTCGGAAGAGAACAAATTCCGCAAATGGCTGGAGGTTGAGCTGGCGGCCTGCGAGGCCTGGGGCTCGCTGGGCAAGATCCCGAGAGAAGCCCTGGCCAGGATCAAACGCAAAGCCAGCTTCTCGATCGAACGGATCAATCAAATTGAAAAAGAAACGGCGCACGATCTGATCGCCTTTTTGACCTCGGTCGCCGAGAACGTCGGGCCGGAATCGCGCTTTATCCATCTCGGCATGACCTCATACGACGTTGAAGATACCGCACGCTCGATGCAGATGCGCGACGCCGCCGACCTGATCCTCAAGGATATCGAGGATGTCATTAAGATAGTCAAGAGACGGGCCAAAGAAGAAAAGGACACGATCATGATGGGCCGCACGCACGGCGTCCATGCCGAGCCGATAACTTTCGGCCTCAAACTGCTGGTCTGGGTGGCGGAGATGGAGAGGAACCTTGAGCGGATGAAACACGCCAAAGAGACCGTTTCGGTCGGCAAGGTCTCCGGCGCCGTCGGCACCTACGCCAACCTCGATCCGCGGGTCGAAGATTACGTCTGCCGCAAGCTTAAATTGAAAGCGTCGCCGGCTTCGTCGCAGGTCCTGCAGCGTGACCGTCATGCCGAATTTCTGACAACTATTGCCGTCGTCGCGGCATCGCTCGAACAATTCGCCACCGAGATCAGGAATCTCCAGCGGACAGAGATCTGGGAAGTCGAAGAACCATTCGGCAAGGGCCAGAAAGG
>JAGVQF010000174.1 GCA_020051815.1 Candidatus Saganbacteria bacterium
AACCGTAATCCATTACGATTGTTTTTGCCCTGCTTATTTGCTTTTGTCATATACCTGATATTTTATATCAGGTGTTGCGTTTCTTTGTTGAACTCGGGCTCCCAGAGGCCAGCATTGTAGTAGATCATTTTCATGTCATTCAAGATGCTAATCGTCGTCTGGGAGAAGCCCGGCGGCTGGAACAGGAAATGCAGAATCGGAAACTGATCGGCAAGCGCTGGTGGTTTGTCAAAGGCAGAGAAAACCTAAAAGATTGGGAGAAGCAAGCCTTGGACAATCTCCTCAAGAAATATCCCGAGCTTGAAGCGTTTTATTATTACAAAGAGCAGCTAAGGTCATTCTACAAAGCTAAAACCAGAGAAGAAGCTGCGGTTTTAATGTCGAGAATTATCTTGAACATGGAATGCAGTGATGACGCGGCAATTAACCAGTGGGGCAGAACCTTAAAGCGCTGGCGGATGTATATCTTAAATTTCTTTATCAGCAAAACAACCAATGCGTTTACTGAGGGGGCTCACACTAAAATCAAAATGATTAAACGACAGAGCTACGGCTTTCGCAATGTCCAGGTCTACATCCGAAAGATGATGCTGGCGTTTATCCCCATTGCTCTGCTAGGAGGTTTAATTTGGCACACTGTTTGCTGAAGAGCCAATTTCCGCTTGACAATGACGTTTCATTATATTATTATATTTGATAATAATATGAAGTATACTGATTTTAAGCGGGCGGTTACGGGCCCCCTGTTTACCCGGCAGGATATCCGCCTGCGGGGCTTGAAGCTGTTTGGCTATCAGCTCTCTCTCTGGCAAAAGCAGGGACATATTATAAAGCTAAAAAACGGTATTTATCTCTTTGCCGACTCGCTTGGGCGGGTTGCCCCCGAAGAAATAACCGGCCTGCTTTATTCCCCTTGCTATATAAGCTTGGAAAAGGCCCTCTCCCATTACGGCTTGATCCCTGAAATGGTCTCCGCCATTACCCTTGTTACTCCCAAAGCCACCCGCCGCTTCAGCAACCGCCTGGGCAACTTTATCTACCGGCAAATAAAGCCGTCTCTCTTCTTTGGCTATCGGGAAACAAAGGGGGCGGCAGCCCCATACCTCTTGGCCGAACCGGAAAAAGCGCTGCTGGATTATCTGTATTTGAATAAATATAAGAGCGTTGTCGACCTGGAATCGCTTCGGCTGAATAAAAAGACGCTCAAAGAGTTGTTTCGGCCCAAGTTATTCAAACAATACCTGGCTGTTTATCAAAATAACGCGCTCAATAAATTATGCGCGGCTTATGGGCTGGTGAAATAAATGCTTTCATTGGAACAAATAGTTCAATATTTCCCAAAAGAGCTGGCCAACCGCAATCCCAAGGGCGTCCTGGTCGAATATTTGCAATATGAGATCCTTGATTCACTTTTTAAACAGGCGGGATCGGAAGAATTGAGCTTTATCGGGGGAACTGCCATCAGGTTATTATATGACAGCCACCGTTTTTCTGAAGACCTCGATTTTGACAACTTCGGCCTCGATTTTGCCGGCTTTAGATCCCTATTTAACAAGGTTTGCTCCGAATTGGCGTTGAAGGGCTTTTCGCTGGAACATGAGTTTGCCGGCCTTAAGCCGCACTACCATTGTTATATTAAATTCCCCCGTTTGCTTAACCAATTGGGCCTCTCCGGCCATCGGGAAGAAAAGATATTGGTCAGCATCGACGCGGAATTGAAAGAAAAGCTTTTTGCTCCGGAAATTAAAACCCTTAATCGTTTCGGCGTCTACCGCAACCTCCCCGCCAATCCGCCGGACATTCTGCTCGCCCAAAAATTACTGGCTATTCTTTTCAGGAAAAGAGAAAAAGGCCGCGATTTTTATGACGCTTCGTTTTTGTGGGGCTTGACGAAGCCAAATTATGATTATTTACAAAAAAGGGCCGGCCTTTCACGGGACGACCTAAACAGTAAGCTGCTTGCCCGCTGCGAAAAATTGAATTATAAAGCCCTGGCCAGGGACGTTGAGCCATTCCTCTTCGAACCCGGGCAAATAAACCGTGTTCTCGATTTTATCAGTTTTCTAAAGGAGAAAATCCGTGCTTAAGCGTACGCCTCTTTTTGAGAAACATGTCCAGCTTGGCGCCAAGATGGTCCCCTTTGGCGGCTGGGAGATGCCGGTTTCATATCCCGCCGGTATTATCGCGGAACATTTGGCTGTCCGTTCATCGGCCGGATTGTTCGACATTGGCCACATGGGACTCATCCAAATTCGAAATACGAAATACGAAATACGAAACAATGATGGGGCGTTGGAGCTGATCCAGCGGCTGGCGACAAATAACGCGTCGAAGCTCGAAATAAACCAGTGCCAGTATTCCGTGCTCTGCAATGAAAATGGCGGGGTGATCGACGATATACTTGTCTACCGCTTTGCCGACCACTATATGATCATCGCCAACGCCTCCAACGCGGACAGGGTTCTGTCGCATTTAAAAGCCTCCGCCGGCGGCATAGATGTTTCCCGCTGGCAGGATCGCTGCGCGCTCTCCATCCAGGGGCCGCAGGCGGTCGGGACGGTCGAGAAAGTTCTGTCGGTCTCTCTTTCAACGCTCAAGCGCAACCATGTTTTGGTTTCGAACGGCATGATCTTCTCCCGCACCGGCTACACCGGCGAAGATGGCATTGAGTTGGTCGTGGAGAAAGCGGCCGCGCCAAAGATCTGGGATCTATTTATTAACGCGAATGTACAGCCGTGCGGCCTGGGCGCGCGCGATACGCTCCGCCTTGAGGCCGGCCTGCCCCTTTACGGCCATGAATACGACGAGGAGACCACCCCGCTTGAGGCCGGCTACGGCTGGGCGGTTAAATTCGATAAAGGCGAGTTTCTGGGCAAGCAAGCACTCGAAAAGGAAAAGGCGGAAGGATTGAGGAAAAGGCTAGTTGGGGTTGAGCTCGACGGGAGGGAGATACCAAGACAAGGATATGAGATATTTGATGTACAGGGCGCGAAATTAGGCGTGGTCACCAGTGGCACTTTTTCCCCGAGCTTGAAAAAGCCGATCGCCCTCGCCTACCTCACACCCCATCCCCCATACACCTCCCCCATCTTCATCTCCATCCGCGGTGAAAAGCGCCCCGGAAAAATCGTTGACAAGGCCTTCTACAAGAGAGTAAAATAACCATGGAAACCGCGACGTTCAGTCGCAGGTTTCCGAAAACTATGGATCTCAAAAAAGCCTACTATTACGTCATTTGCCTCGTCGCCCTGTTTGTCTTCTTTTGGGGCCTCGTTGACTTGACCGGCGCCGCGGTCGGCCTGACTATCGCCAGGCCGTCGGCCACGATCGAACAAACCGGCGCGCCAGAGGGAGACCAGTCCCTTGATGCTTATTATCAGAAGAAAATATTGTTTGACCGCTTATCCGACGGGCTGGCCCGCGTCATCGTCGCCGGCCTGGTTTTCGCCTACTGCCGCTCTAAGGTCAGCAAACTGCAAAGCTAATAATGTCCTATCCTGAAGGTTTAAAATACAGCAAGGAACACGAGTGGGTCAAAGTTGACGGAAAAGTTGCGACCATCGGCATCACCTCCCACGCGCAGGACGCGCTGGGCGACATCGTTTACGTCGAAATGCCTCCTGTCGGCAAAGAGCTCGCGGCCATGCAGGAATTTGGCGTCGTTGAGTCGGTCAAATCGGTCTCCAGCCTCTTCTGCCCCGTCTCCGGCAAGGTCGCCGAGAGAAATGCCGCGCTGGAAAAACGGCCAGAGCTGGTCAATTCTTCGCCTTACGAAAACGGCTGGATCATCAAGGTTGAGATGTCGGACCCGGCCGACCTTAATAAATTACTCTCCGCCGCCGATTATCAAAAGACCTTGCCCCCTGTCAGCAAGCACTAAGGTGGCGACCGATCTTTTTGCCGATATCCCCGCGGCAGTCCGGCTCAAGGCCCCCCTCGATCTTCCCCGGCCGCTAAGCGAGCCGGAACTGGTCGAAGAGCTCACAAAGGCCAGCCAAGAAAATAAGCCGTCTTCTTTTCTTGGCGGCGGCAGCTACGATCACTTCATCCCCAGCGCGGTCGGTCACATAATCGGCCGCTCGGAGTTTTACACCGCCTACACGCCTTACCAGCCCGAGGCCAGCCAGGGGACTCTGCAGGCGATCTATGAATATCAGTCGCTCCTCTGCGAGCTGACCGGCCTGGAAGTCGCCAATGCCTCAATGTATGACGGTGCCACGGCGTTGGCCGAAGCCGCCTTTATGGCCTGCCGCGTCACCGGCCGCCAAGAAATACTCGTCTCACGAACCGTTAATCCCAATTATCGCGCGGTTTTAAAAACCTACTGCACCGCCGCCGATTTGACCCTGACCGAAATTCCGTTCGACCAAAAAACCGGCCTTACCCCACACCCCATCCCCCTTACCAACACGGCTTCGTGTTTTATTATTCAGCAACCCAACTTTTTTGGCAACATCGAACAGACCAACAGACTAACCGACCTGATCCACAAACAGGGCGCACTCTTTATCGTCAATGTCGACCCGATCTCGCTCGGCCTTTTAAAGTCCCCCGGCGAATACGGGGCCGACATCGTTGTGGGCGAAGGACAGCCGCTGGGCACCCCGCGCAACTTTGGCGGCCCGGGGCTGGGCTTATTCGCGACCAAAAAAGAATATCTGCGCCAAATGCCCGGGCGAATCGTCGGGCTGACCAATGACCTCGACGGCAAACGCGGCTTTGTCCTGACCATGTCGACCCGTGAACAGCACATCCGGCGCGAGCGGGCGACCTCCAATATCTGCAGTAACGAGGCGCTCTGCGCCCTGGCCGCGACAGTTTATCTCTCGCTGATGGGGAAAACTGGTTTGAGAAAAGTGGCTGAACTCTGCCTGCAAAAGGCGAATTATTTGAAGAAAGAACTGGGTGATAAGGTTCTCTGGCCGAACACCCCGAGCTTTAAAGAATTTGCGGTAAAAACAAAGGCGTCGGCCGGCCTTGCCCTCTCAACTCACTACTCCGAACTCCGCGGCTCCGAACTCATCTGCGTAACCGAGCTGGCTAAAAAAGCGGCGATCGATAAATTAGTTGCCGAGATCCTGGCGGCCTAAGGGGCGATCAAGGACAAGCCCCTCCCCGCCCAGAACGACTTCTTTTTCCCCCTCGACCCAGATCCAAATTTTATCGATGCCGGGGACTCCGGTCGCGGTATAAACAATTTGCGCGATCATCCCTTCAAGGCGAGCCGAACCGCCGCCGTAATGCTCGAGTTCGCGGCTCAAGTCAACGATCGCCATTTTGCGCTCAAGCTTGATCAGTCTTATTTTGACGCCCGATGGCAGTTGCGTGGTCAGGCCGCTGTCCCTCTCTTCAGGTCCGGGTCCGGCAAGGAGCGCCGCCATGGCCTGGCGCAGCAAAGGCACATCGCCTTTCGCCGGACGGCTGACACGGATGAGCGCGTCCCCTTTGACAAAATAAACGCCCAGCCCCTCTTTCTGGGCCCGTGACTGCCAGAGCCAGAACGAAGATCCGCCAGCCAGCAGGAGAACAATGACAAATGGGATAAATTTTTTGAGATCGACCTTGAGCCGTTTTCGCTTCATGTCAAAAGAGTCTACCATATATTATTTTCCAGTGCTATAATAACGGCAATCGATTACCGGAGGCGAATTAAAATGAAAAACTATATTATTTTGGCTCTCGTTATTTTTGTCTTGATCCTGGCCGGCGTTATTTTTTTCGGCCGGCAAAAACCGATAATTGTCACGCCGGAGAACTTGCCAACCACGACCACTTCGGTCAAATCCGGGCAACCGTCTGACCATGGCGTGCCGCGGGTGATCACGCTCTATCACGCCGGGGAAAAGGAATCGTTGCGGGCGGTTGCCGTTGCCAACCGGCTCGAAGCCGGGGAAGAAAACCTGGCTATCTTTAGGTCCTACGACACATTGGACGAGCCGCAGATGGCGGTGCTCTATGGCGTCAATTCCGTGCCGGCCATTATCTTTCTCACGCCATCCGGCAAGGTCTCTAAAAAACACGAGGGCTATCTCAGCCAGGCCGAGATCATCAGAATTATCCGCTCGATAGGAGAGAAGAACTAACTCTTCTTCTCTTTCTTTTTCCTGCCCCTTTTGGCCGGCGGCAGTTTGGCGCGTTCTTCTTTGATCTTTTCGAGCAACTCTTCTTTGCGTTTTTCTTCCGACTCAACCGCTTTTTCCAGCACCTCGACCGCCTCTTCCGAGC
Source organism: Candidatus Saganbacteria bacterium (assembly GCA_020051815.1). GTDB lineage: Bacteria > Margulisbacteria > WOR-1 > O2-12-FULL-45-9 > XYB2-FULL-48-7 > 2-01-FULL-53-15. The sequence goes on from JAGVQF010000174.1 coordinate 6,226, forward strand.
TGACCAGCCGCGCCAGGTCGACAATGCGGTCCCCGGTGTCGACTCGCTGAATGCGCACCCCTTTGGCGTAGCGGCCCTGGGTTGTGATCCCGCCTGCCCTCTGGCGGCTCATTGTCCCGTTCGCAGTCACAAATAACAGCTCATCTTTTGGCTGGATGATCTTGACCTGCGACACCACATCGTTATCGCGCAGCTTGATGGCAATGTGCCCCTTGCCGCCGCGGTTCTGGGCGGAGAATTCGTCAAGCTTCATCCGCTTGCCAAAGCCACCCTCGGAAACAACTAAAAGGTCGCCGCCATCTGTGATCACATCCATCGTCACGACCCGATCGTCACCTTTCAGGCGGATCCCTCTAACGCCCGAGGCAGCCCGCCCCATTGGGCGAACATCTTTTTCGGAGAATCGGATCATCAACCCGCTGGCCGCGCCAAGGATCACCTGGCGCTTGCCATCCGTCTCGGCCACCCAGCGCAGCTCATCCTTCTCTTTTAATTTCATCGCAATGATCCCGGAACGGCGGATGTTGGCAAAATCCTCTAATGGCACTTTCTTGGTCATGCCGCTCTTGGTCGCCATCATCAGGAATGTCTTTTGGTCAAAATTGCCGACCGGCACGGCCGCCGTGACCGATTCCCCCTGCTCCACTTGCAAAACATTGGCGATCGCCTGTCCCTTCGCGGCGCGGCTGGCCTCCGGCGGGTCGTAAACCTTTAATTTATAAACCCTGCCCCGGTTAGTAAAAAAGAGCACGAACGCATGGGTTGAGGCGGTGAAAATATTTTCAATATCATCCTCTTCGCGGGTGGACATCCCCGCCACGCCCCGCCCGCCGCGCAGTTGCGCCTTAAACGACGAAACCGGCACTCTTTTCACATAGCCGTCGCGCGTGATCAGCACCGCCACTTCCATCTCCGGGATCAGCTGCTCGATATCAATATCTTCGGCGGCGGCCACCAGGTCCGTGCGCCGCTTATCGCTGTACTTCTCTTTAATTTCTTCCAGGTCTTTTTTGACGATCCCCATCAGCTTTTTGCGGCTGGCCAGGATCTCTTTCAATTCGCCGATCAATTTTTTGAGCGCCTTTAGCTCTTCCTCGATCTTGAGGCGCTCCAGCTGGGTCAGCCGCTGCAGGCGGAGGTCCAGGATCGCCTGGGCCTGGAGCTTGGAGAGATCGAACTTCTTCATCAGGCCTTCGCGCGCCTCATCAACATTCTTGGCTTTCTTGATCAGGTTGACGATCGCGTCAATATTGGAAACGCAAATGACCAGGCCCTCCAGGATATGGGCCTGCTCTTCGGCTTTTTTCAGGTCATACCTGGTGCGGCGGGTGACCACTTCCTCGCGGTGTTTGATGTATTCGGTCATCATCTCGCGCAGGTTCAGGAGTTTCGGCGCGCCGTTGATCAGGGCGACCAGGTTCACGCCAAAAGTCGTTTGTAAATTTGTATGTTTGAAGAGCTGGTTTAAAACCACGTCGCGGGTCGCGTCGCGTTTCAGTTCAATATAGATGCGCATGCCTTCGCGGTCGGATTCGTCGCGCAGGTCGGAGATGCCGGTGATCTTTTTCTCCTTGACCTGGTTAGCGATCTGTTCGATCAGTTCGGCTTTGTTGACCTGGTACGGGATCTCGGTCACAATGATGGCTTCTTTGCCGCCTCTGACCGGCTCCGAGACGTAGCGCGCCCGCAGCGTCAGGATGCCGCGGCCGGTCGTGTAGGCGTCCCTGATCCCCTGCTTGCCGCAGATCAGCCCGCCGGTCGGAAAATCCGGCCCCTTGACGACCTTGAGCAGCTCTTCGATCGGGGTCTCCGGTTCGTCGATGAGCATGGCGAGGCCATCACACACTTCCACCAGGTTCTGCGGCGGGATATTGGTGGCCATGCCGACCGCGATGCCGGACGAGCCGTTGATCAATAGGTTGGGGATCCGCGATGGCAGGACCAGCGGCTCCTGCAGCGACTCGTCGAAGTTCGGGCCAAAGTTGACCGTCTCCTTTTCGATATCCGACATCATCTCGACGGCAAACTTCGACAGCCGCGCCTCGGTATAGCGCATGGCGGCAGGCGAATCGCCGTCGACCGAACCCATGTTACCCTGCCCGTCGACTAACGGATAGCGGAGCGAAAACTCCTGCGCCATCCTGACCATGGCTTCGTAAACGGCCGAATCGCCGTGCGGGTGGTACTTACCTAAGACTTCACCGACGACCCTGGCCGATTTCTTGTACGGCTTGCCGGGCTGCAGGCCCAGCTCATCCATGGCAAAAAGGATGCGCCGGTGCACGGGCTTAAAGCCGTCACGGACGTCGGGCAGCGCGCGGCCGACAATGACCGACATCGCGTAATCGATGTAAGACGCCTTCATCTCCGCTTCGATCGTCGTCGGCATGATCTGCGCCAGCTTTACTTCCGCCGCGGCCGGGGCTTCTTCAGCTTTTTTCTTTTTTCTTTCCGCCATCATATGTCTAACCTCTTCACGTCTTTCGCGTGTTTTTCTATAAATTCCCGGCGCGGCTCGACCTCCGAGCCCATCAGGACCTTAAATATCTCATCAGCCACCTCGGCATCCTCAAGTGTGACCTGGAGCATCATGCGCGTTTCCGGATTGAGCGTCGTTTCCCAAAGCTGGGTCGGGTTCATCTCCCCCAGGCCTTTATAGCGCTGCAGGCTCGTCCCCTCCCGGCCGATCTCTTTCATTTTCAGCTCCATCTCTTTGTCCGAGTGGAGCCAATACTGCGCCTTGCCCTTCTTCAACAAATAAAGCGGCGGCTGGGCGATGTAGAGATTGCCGTTCTCGACCAGCTCCCGGGCGTAGCGAAAAAAGAACGTCAGGATCAGCGTGCGGATGTGCGCCCCATCGACGTCGGCGTCGCAGAGCAGGATGATCTTGTGATAGCGCAGGCGCTTGTGCAGCTCTTCCGCCGTCAGTTCCGTCTCCGAATCGCCGTTGCCGTCGCCTTTGAGCGCGGTGACGACGCCGGGCCCGATCGCCGTGATCAGGGTCCTGATCTCATTATTGG
>JAGVQF010000075.1 GCA_020051815.1 Candidatus Saganbacteria bacterium
GAGGCAGTCAAGCTCGAAGGGGTGGGGTACCTCTCGGCGATCAAGAAGATCATCAAGGCCGGTATCCCGGTCATGGGCCATGTCGGCTTTACGCCGCAGTCGGTTAACTTAAAGAGTCCGCGAGTCACGGGTCGCGAGTCGCGGGAACGGAGCAAACTCCTTGCCGAAGCTAAAGCTTTAGAAAAGGCCGGTTGTTTTGCTGTCGTTTTGGAATTAGTCAAAGAAGATCTGGCCGGCAAGATTTCTAAAACGCTCAAGATCCCGACGATCGGCATTGGTGCGGGTAAAAAAGTTGGCGGGCAAGTTCTGGTGACGAACGATCTCTTAGGGCTCTATGAGAATCCGCCGAGCTTTGTTAAGCCGAGGGCCAATTTGCGGCGGATCGCTTTGCAGGCGATCAAGGAATTCGTATCAGAATAGGTTGTGCCCCCGTAGCTCAGTTGGATAGAGCAGCAGTTTCCTAAACTGTTGGCCGCAGGTTCGATCCCTGTCGGGGGCAATTTTGTATTTCCCCTCTCCCCCTGGGAGAGGGGGGTGGGTTTAACGTTAGCGGGTGAGGGCTTATATGAACATAATTTTAATCGGCTTTATGGGCGTCGGTAAATCGGCAGTCGGGCATCTTTTGGCTTCGGAGCTCGAGCTGAACTTTCTCGATACCGATGAGCTGATCGAAAAGACGGAGGGGCGAAAGATCGGCGAGATCTTTGCCTTAGACGGCGAGCCGTATTTCCGGCAGGTTGAGACCGAGACCCTTAAGACTTTACAGGACTACGATAATTTTGTATTATCGACTGGTGGGGGAGTGGTCTTGAAGGAAGAGAATGTCGCTCTTCTGAAGTCTATCGGGCCGGTTGTTCTCCTGAAAGCCGACTCGGACATCATTTACGGAAGAATTAAAAATGAGAAACACCGACCGCTCCTTGAAGTGGCTGATCCAAAGGCGGAAATTGTCAAAATATTAGAGTCCCGTGACCCTTACTACAGCAAAGCGGCTGATTACGCGGTTGACACGTCGAAGCTGACTCCCGAAGCGGCGGCAAAGGAAATTATAGAGTGGCAAAGATCAAAGTCGAATTAAAAGATAGAAGCTACGACATCATTGTCGGCTGTGACAATCTGTCGGAGCTGGGCGAGCTCGTCCGCAGTGAGAAATGGGGTCGGGATGTTTTTATCATCACCGACCCGCTGGTCAACGATCTCTACGGCGACCTTGTCCGCAAAGGTTTTAAGACAAAACCCAAGACGCTCGAGGTGCCCCGCGGTGAGCGTTTTAAGAACCTGCGCGTGGCCGAAAAGCTCTACGACGGCCTGGCCCGCTACGGCGCCCACCGCGACTCACTTATTATTTCCCTCGGCGGCGGCGTGATCGGCGACCTGGCCGGGTTCGTGGCGGCGACATATATGCGAGGGATCGATTATATCCAGGTTCCGACGACGCTCCTCTCGCAGGTTGACGCCTCGATCGGCGGCAAGACCGGCGTCAACCATCCCAAGTGCAAGAATATGATCGGCGCCTTTTACCAGCCCAAGGCCGTCTTTATCGACGTCAGCCTGATCGCGACCCTGCCGGCGCGCGAACTGCGCACGGGGCTGGCCGAGGTCGTCAAATACGGGGTGATCGAGGACGCCGACTTTTTTAAGTTCCTCGAAGCCAATGCCCACCACCTCAACACCAAGGCGTTCGAGAACGAAGACACCAAGCGCGCGGCGCTCAAGCTCTGGCAAACGATCGTCTCCGAATCGGCCAAGATCAAGGCGAAAGTCGTGGAAAAGGACGAGCGGGAGGCCGGCTTGCGGATGATCCTCAACTTTGGCCACACGGTCGGCCACGCGATCGAATCGCTGACGCGCTATCGAGCCTATAACCACGGCGAAGCGGTCTCGATCGGTATGGTGGCGGCGGCCAGGATAGCCAGCCGCCTGCGCCTCCTGGAAACGGATGTGGTCGACCGATTGAAAGCCCTGCTCGATAAGCTCGGCCTGCCCACGGAGATCGACAGTTTGCCGGTCGATAAGATCGTGGCCGCGCTCTCCATCGATAAAAAAGTCATCGGCGGCAAAGTCAATTTTGTCCTGCCGGAAAAACTCGCCAAGGTCGTCATCAAAGACGACGTTTCGCTCTCCGTCGTCAAACAGGCGCTGAATGAGATGGGCGGCCAATGAAGAGCGTTGAAGAGCAGCTGAATATTATAAAACGCGGGGCGGTCGAAATAATTCCCGAAGAAGAACTGATCACCAGATTGAAGACCGGTAAACCGCTCAAGATAAAATGGGGGGCGGATCCGTCCGCGCCAGATATTCATCTAGGCCATACCGTGATCCTCCAAAAATTAAGACAGTTGCAGGATTTGGGGCATATGGTTGTTTTTATTATCGGGGATTTTACGGCCTTGATTGGAGATCCAACCGGAAAGTCCGAGACCCGCCCTCAATTATCGCCCGACCAAGTGGCAAAAAATGCGGCTTCATATACTGACCAGGTCTTTAAGGTTCTTGATCCCAAAAAGACCAAAGTCGTTTTTAACTCCGAATGGCTAAAAAAAATGGATTTGATGGATATTTTTAAACTTTCCTCGAAATATACTGTTGCGCGCATGTTGGAGCGCAAAGATTTCAAGCAAAGATTTAAGTCCGATTCAGACATCAGCGTCTTGGAATTTCTATATCCTCTTCTGCAGGGTTATGATTCCGTTCATCTTAGGTCGGATATGGAGGTTGGCGGGACAGACCAGAAGTTTAATTTGTTGATGGGGAGGACACTTCAGCAGAGATATGGACAGTCTCCCCAGGTGATAATTACCCTGCCGATGTTGGAAGGAACCGACGGGGTCCAAAAGATGAGCAAATCACTTGGTAATTACATTGGCGTGACGGAGCCGCCTGCGGAGATCTATGGCAAGATCATGTCCATCTCCGATACACTCATGCACCGCTACTATGAGCTTCTGACCGAAGTCCCGCTCGGCGAAGTCAAAGCCATGCATCCCAAACAGGCCAAACAACGCCTGGCGCGCACGCTGGTTGCCAGGTTCTATTCCGACAATGCGGCGGCGCAGGCCGAAGCCGAGTTTGAGTCAGTTTTTAAAGAAGGCAAGCTGCCGCAGGATATCGAATTAATTTCTTTGCCGAAAAATGAAATGAATATTATTGACCTTTTAGCCGAGGCGAAATTGGCGTCATCAAAGGGCGAAGCCCGGCGGCTGGTCCAGCAGGGCGGGGTTTCGGTCGATAACGAAGTCGTCAAAGACGAAAAACTCAACGTTGATCTGAAAACAGAACGATTACTGAAAGTCGGCAAGCGAAAATTCCTGCGGGTCAAACAGGGCTGATGGCCGAGATCAGCGCCACCAAACGGATCGCCAAAAACTTCTCCTGGTTATTGGTCGGTAATGTATTAAGCGGTTTATTCAACTTTGTGGCAATTGTTTATATCGCCCGCATCTTGGGGGCTGCTTCTTTTGGCTTATTCAATTTTGCTCAAGCTTTTCTTGCCTATCTGGTTTTGCTTGTAGATTCGGGGCTTTCTGCACTGGGAATGCGGGAAGTGGCGAGGGGAAGAGACAGACCCGGAGCGATTTCGCTGAACATCCTGACGATCAGGCTATTGATCTCGGGCATGATCTATCTGATCGCGATCTTTATTCTTTATATTATTCCGATCTCGTTCGAGGTTCGCTGGTTGTTCTTGGCCACTTTTCTTTTCGTGTTTTATCGGGCTTTCAGCCCGGAATGGATCTTCCAGGGGCTGGAAAGAATGGAATATATGGCCACATTGAAAGTCCTTTATGTCTTGATTTCCCTAGCCCTTTTTATTATATTTGTCAAAAGCCCGCATGACCTGATTAGAGTGCCGTTGATCCAGTTCGCCTGCGGGCTGGCGGTAGCCTCAGTGTTTATTTTAATACTGTTCAGGCGCATCATCTCCTTCGACATCAAGTTCTTGGATCCGGCAGGCTGGCCGGGCTATTTTTTACGGGCGATGCCGCTTGGCGCTTCAATGATCATGATCCAGATCTATAATAATTTAGACACAATCATGCTCGGCTTCATGGATAAAGCGGCGGTGGTCGGTTATTATAATGCCGCTTACAAAATATTCTATGTTTTTGTGGGCGTTTTCTCGACCTGGCAGGCTCCGGCGATCCCGATTTCGGCGAAACAGGCCGGTGAGAACCGGTCAAAAGAGATCAATTTTATTGAGAAATATCTGCGCTTGACACTTATGGCCGCTTGGCCGATTACGGTCTTAATAACGATCGCCTCTCCCTTGATCATCAGGCTGTTTTTCGGAGGTGAATACTTGCCCGCCAGCCAGGCCCTGCAGATACTGATCTGGTCTTTCATGTTCTTTGTCGTTTCGATCACTTATGGTAATTTGATCCTGATCAACACTGAGCGCAGCTGGGAATATATGCGGATCGTGGCGGCAGGCGCGCTGATCAACGTCGTTCTGAATTTTCTCCTCATCCCCAGATTTAGCCTGAATGGGGCGGCAGCCGCAACGCTGCTAACGGAGATACTTGTTTGCTTTTTAGTGCTGTATTATTCGAAAAGAGTATTTAATGTGAGGACTGGCGATAAATTGATCAACCCGTTTTTGGCCTCAATACCTTCAGTTTGCCTTTACATGCTCGTCTATAATCTTACCGCGACTCTGCCGTTTTATTTTAGATTCTTGTCCGCCGCCGGCGGTTTTATTTTTCTTTACGCGATCGTGATCTACTGGCTGGAGAGGGAATTTCTGGCCAAGCTCATCAGGGAAGTCATCAAGACCGATTGAACTGCCGTGTTCCGGCTTTAATTGACGGTTTTTAA
>JAGVQF010000035.1 GCA_020051815.1 Candidatus Saganbacteria bacterium
ATTGCTGCCGCCGCCGACGCAGGCCACGAGATAATCCGGCTCCTTCTTTTCCGCCGCAAAGTGCTGGCCCTTGGCTTCGAGGCCGATGACGGACTGGAAATCCCTGACCATCATCGGATAAGGGTGCGGACCCACGGCCGAACCGAGGCAGTAAAATGTGTCATCGGGATGCGCCATCCAATCGCGCAGGGTTTCGTTGACCGCGTCTTTGAGCGTCCGGCTGCCGGTCGTGACCGGCACGACTTTGGCGCCGAGGAGCTTCATGCGGTAAACATTGAGCGCCTGCCTTCTTATGTCTTCTTCGCCCATATAGACGATGCATTCGAGGTCAAAAAGCGCCGCCGCCGTGGCCGTGGCGACGCCATGCTGGCCGGCGCCCGTTTCGGCAATGATCCGTTTCTTACCCATGCGCCGGGCAAGGAGGAGCTGGCCCATCGTGTTATTGATCTTGTGGGCGCCGGTGTGGCAGAGGTCTTCGCGTTTGAGATAGATCTTCGGGCCGCCCAGCTCTTCGGTCAGCCGCCGGGCAAAATAGAGCGGCGTCGGCCGCCCAACAAAATGCTCCAGATAATCATCAAGCTCCGCCCGGAAGTCCGGGTCCTGCTTGGCGGCGAGGTACGCCTTGGTCAGCTCCTCAAGCGGCGCCATGAGGGTTTCGGGCACAAATCGGCCCCCGAACTGGCCAAAATGACCGGCGGCATCAGGCAACTGCGAAAATTTCAGGGCAACCATAGGGTTTTATTATATAATACTCCACATGAAAAATCGACTTGATTTATGGTCTGAAAGGTGAAAGAATTTTAGTCAACACCGCTTGCCGGACAAACTCTTTGAACCAGGATTTTAAAGGGGGTGAGAGAGAAAGTTTATAATCGGTTCCTAATTTTTTTAAGGGGGAAAAGAATGAGATCATTTATTTACGCTCTGCTTTTGGTTTTGGCCGCGACCACGTTGGCTTCGGCAGAATTACTGACAGTCGCAAATCCCTTGGGCCAGGGCAAATGGGGCGTTGCCGCAGCTTACCTGATGGATTCAAATGTCGGCAATACCAGCGGCTACGGCATGGGGACCATAGGCGGTTATGCGGCTTACGGCCTTACCGACAAGCTTGATCTTTATCTGAATCTTGGTTCGGCCAATGTGAGCGGTCTGCCGGCCGGTATTTCCGCGCAAATAACAGCGGTTGGTCTGACTGCCAAATATGCGGTTATTGAAGAAAGCTCTGATATGCCGGTTTCAGTTGCAATTGGTGGCGGTTATAGATCCCAAAATTACGTTCAATCGGCTGCCATAGGCGGCAATATGAATGGCTCACAGATAATGGCCGGTGTCGGCGTAAGTAAAGTAATTGTTCCATTTATACCTTATGCTGGCATTGCGTATCGCAGCACTTCGCTTGCAGGCGCATCTACTCCTCAGTATGATCTGACAGTCGGCAGCGCTGTCGCCTGGTCAACGCAGGGTGCGGTGTTTTTTGAATATACCCTGCAATCCATCAATTCTACTGCCCTCGGCAACTACACCAGCGGCCAGATCGGCATCGACGTCGCTTACAAGATCTAGTTTTCGTTCAAGTCTCATAAAGGCAGCCCCGGCTAACCCCGGGGCTGTTTTTTATCTGGATTTACTCCCCACACTAAAGTGTGGGGAATTTAGCCACGAACATATTCCCCATACTTTAGTATGGGGTTTCGTGTCCTCTGACCGGCAATCAGTTGTTGCCGCATATTCATTTATCATCAGTTAATTGACGCATTACACAGACCTTGACAGAGACATTGATAAGGTTTATGATATCAATTGTAGCAATGTTAACCCAAAAGAAGAAGAATAACTAATGTTTCGTTTCTATCACGATAGCCATAAGCCGGTCTATACGATCAGGATCGCAGCCGAACTGCTCGACTGCCATCCCAGGACCCTGCGGCTCTACGAGCAGGCAGGGTTGGTCCATCCCCAGCGCACGGCCAAGAACTACCGGCTCTATTCCCAGCACGACCTGACCACGATCAAAAGTGTTTGCGCGCTGATGGACGAGTGGGACTTGAATTTGTCCGGGGTCGGCGCCATGTTCAAGATGGCCGAACGGTTTCATATCGAGATCGAGCGGCTGTTCGAAGAGATGCTTCAATAAAAAGGAACCGCGACTTTAGTCGCAGGTTCCTTTTAAGTTGCGATAATAGCAACGATTGTCTATAATATGACGGGAATGAAAGGAAATATAAAATGATCTGCCAAAAATGTAAAATACGCCAGGCCACGGTCCACATCACCAAGATCGTCAACGGCAAAAAAGTTGAGGGGCACCTTTGCAACATCTGCGCCGCCGCCGAGGGCTTTATCCCCTCAAGCGACGAATTTGACTTTAGTATCCCCGGCATCCCGGGTTTTCCCGATATGTTCGATTTTCCCGATGTCTTCGCCGCGCTCCTCAAGCGCCAGCCGAAAGAACGGTTCTATTCATATTTTAACGATTCAGCCAACCGAATACTACAAATAGCGACCGAAGAGGCCGGCCGGCTGGGCCACGACCATGTCCGAACCGAGCATCTGCTCCTGGCCCTGATCAAGGCCGAAGGTTTTGCCTCAAAGGTCTTGCAGGTGTTAGGTGTTGACCTGGTCAACCTTTTCTCCGACGTCGAATCGCTGATCGGCCGTGGCGAGGGCTCGCCCAAAAAAGTCACCCTCTCCCCGCGGGCCAAGAAGACGCTCGAGCTGGCCTACGACGCCGCCCGGGAACTCGGTTTCAATTACGTCGGCGAAGAACACCTGCTCCTGGGAATCATCCGCGAAGGCGAGAGCCTGGCCGCCCAGGCGCTCGGTAAACGCAAAGTCAATTTCGACAAAGTCGCCAAAGAGATCATCACCGAAGCCGAGAAAGCGCTCGGCCCCGCCGGCCCCGAAGAGCTGCCACCCGAATTTCCCGGCGGCGAAGCTGGTGGAGAGGAAGGCGGCCCGGAAGAAATGGGACCCGGCGGCATGTTCGGCTTCCCGGGCATCGGCCTGGGCGCTCCACCCCGGCCCAAAAAACCGGCGCTCGCCTCATACGGCCGCGACCTGACCGCCATGGCTAAAAAAGGCGAACTCGATCCCGTCATCGATCGCGAAGTGGAGATCGACCGGATCATCCGCATTCTCTCCCGCCGGACCAAAAACAACCCGGCCCTCTTGGGTGACCCCGGCGTCGGCAAAACCGCCATTGTCGAGGGCCTGGCCGATCGGATCGTCAAAGGCGAAGTGCCCGAGATCTTGAAAGACAAACAGCTGATCGAGCTCGACCTCGGCGGTATGGTGGCGGGCACAAAATATCGCGGCGAGTTCGA
>JAGVQF010000110.1 GCA_020051815.1 Candidatus Saganbacteria bacterium
CAGACGCCGCGGGAGCGGCTCGATTACGTCGTCGTCCATCTGCTCGATTTTGTTCTCGATCTTGACGACAGCGTTAAGAACCGCATCCGCGATGAAATGCCAGTAGACAGGAGCCAGCCATGAGCGGACCAGACGCCGTCGGATCAGCCGGCACCGGCTATAAAATAAAAGATTTCACCGCCAGCGGCCCCTTGAGCGGTACCGTTAATGGCGCCGTCATAAGCCGCGAAGGGGAGAAGAAATTCGACGAAGCGATCGGCCATGTCGACGTCAAAGTTATCTTTTTGCAGATCGAAGACGGCTGGCAGTTCCCCATTGAAGAAGTCAAGTTAAATTGGGAGACAGGCATACTCACTTTGATCAAACTGGAATGTAACCGCAAAAACAACCAGTATCTCGATTGGTTCAACAGCGGCAGATATAAACCGATCCTGCGACGTTTTTTTGCCGGCGTAAAAGCGGCCGGCGTTCCCGTCTTGATCCATCCGATCGGCCACGAGATGAACGGCCGGAGCTTTATGGAGCTTGACGATCGGCCCAGCCATTATTACTGGTATCCCTGGGGCGACGCGGGGGATTTCGGGCCGACCTCGGTCAACGGGCCAAAAAAATATAAGACGGCCTATAACGATTTCCTGGTAATAGCCAACGAGGAAAAAGTCGAGAACGCGTTCTATGCCTGGAATCCTCACGTCCAGCGCTTCAATATCGAGCAACAAAGATTTGAAGAAGCCGATTTTTTCCAGTACTATCCGCCCACCGAGCCTGGCTATCCGGCCGATGGCGCCAACAAGATCAATATCATTCTTTTTGATTCATATTGCCCCCTGGGGGAACAGGATTGCAGCGGTGTGGGCGATTGGCTGGCCAGAGACATAGTGAAGATTGACACTGAAATTGATAATTGGAACCAGAAGAACAAAGCCGAGCCAAAAAAACAACTGCGGAAGCTGCCTTACGGCGTTGGCGAAGCCGGAGCGAAACTTGACCGGCAGCTGCCGTCAATCCTTTCGGTCTTCGACGGCACCCATCCGGTCTTGAAAGCCAAAGGCATTAAGCCGCTCTTAAGTATTTATTATAATGTGCCCAAAGACGCCGTCTATGCGACACATATAACCCCTTTGAAGGGGGGCTTGATTCCGCCTTTCCAAAAATATCTCGCTTCTCTAAACAACGATCAATTTGATTTTCGCCCAGACAAACTGGCGGATAATCCCAATCTGGCCCCCTACCCTTTACCGGCGCCGCCCACGCCTCTCCCCAACCCTGACGCCATCAACCGGGACATCCCGCCGTCGGCCTTTGTTCTGCCGTCGCAGATCGCCCAGCAGGTCTGCCCGCCGCCGCAATCGGCGGAAAATTGTCTTTCCACTTATCCTGATGAGCTCGACCTGCCGCCCTACGCCCCCCCTTACGGCGCGGCAGTCGACCCGAACGAGCTATCGGTCAAAGAATTGAAACTCGACCGCTCCGTCGGCGATATTTTTGACCGGCGCGTCCATCTGCGAAAGCTTAATGAGAAGAAACTCGCTTTACGGCTGACGCGCGGTGATCTGCCGCTCGAGACGGTGGAAAAACTGCTCGAGGCGGTCGCCCGCTTTCAGGGCAAACCGCTCTCGCCGTTGCCCCATGCCCTGGTCACCACCAAGGCGGTCAACTGGGATATGCTCCGTGATCTGGAGAAGATCTCTGCCGTTTTTACGGGTGTCAACAACCCGGGTAAACCGGACTTATACGAGCCCGGCTATCTCGACCAGCCCTCAACCTTTTGGGATAATCTGCTGATTCTCCACCGCGTCTATACCCAAAAAGCCATTGAGGAGAATAACCAGGAAAAAATAAAAAAAAGCATCGGGATCGGCCAGCGCCTGCAAGAGCAGATCATCGATCAGAAAAAAACCGAAGACCGCTATTTTGCCTCGCCGCAGACCCCCAGCCGTGTTTACGAGTACCCGCGCCTTCTCCTCTCAATCGCCGAGGGTTATTCCCTGCTCCGCGAAGCGTCTTCCGATAAATACAAGACCGGCCTGGCGCTGGCTGAAGAAGCGCTCAAGCTCCTCAACCCCAGGGGCAGCTCAAGCAATCGCGAATATTACGCGCTCATCAACGGCATGATCATCGCCGCCGATCTTCACGCCCGGATCGCCCAGCAGTTTATTAAAGAAAAGAATTACGACGCTTCGCGCGACCATTATCTCGCCAGCCAAAAACTTTTCCAGGCCATTGCCTCGCTCAATCTCAAAGACGGCCGTGGCCTTGAGGTCCGCCCATTTAAGATCGGCGCGGCGGCCTCCAATATCGAGGTCATCGCCGGCGTGGCCGAGATCAAAAAGTCGCTGCGTCATTCTCTCCAGGCCGGCCACATCACCGATGAAGAAATGAACGCCGGCAGTCATGAGATATTCCGGGTGTTGAAAGGCAAAGATCTCCTGCGCCTGGCCGGACTGGCGCTGGAGAATCCCTACAAGCCCTTTAACGAGGCCGGCTACCCGGACCTCTGCCAGGTCCTGGCTTACCTCGACGCCGGCCTTGACGAGATCAAGAAAGGATCGCCCTACGGCGACAACCGCTATTTCCTCGCCCGGGCCGACCATTTGATCGCTCTGGCCCTCAAGATGCTGGCCGACAGTTTGATCCTTTCCACCTCACAGAAAAAAGATGAAGCGGAATCAAGAAAGGTCTATCAGGCGGCTCTCGCCCTGCTGCAAAAAGCCGCCCCCGGCCTGCTGCCGGAGAAATTCAATAAAGATGTCGCTGGTAAACTCGCGCAAAATTACGCCTATAACTCCGTCATGGCCGCCTACGACCTCTACCAGCTTGTCTACAGCAAAGAAAATGTCAGGGGCCTAATGCTCTCGCTGTCCGACGTTATCTCGACAACCTCTCTGCGGACCACCAGGGAACTGATAAAACAAGCTAACACCACCAGTAATTTCCGCCTGGACATAGCCAAAGCGCTGACAGAATTAGCCGGCTCGTATCTCGATCAGGGGATGCAGGTCCTGCGCCAGCCAAACCGGCTCATCAAGCGAGACGACAAATTCGAGGAACGGGCCGTCGACCTGCGGGCCGGCATCGTCCTCCAACAGGCCGACAACGAACTGCGGCTCTCAACTTTTAGGCGGCTGAACAACCCATTTATGAGGACTTTTAAATTTAATACGCCGGACGAACCGCTGCTTGAGGGCAATTTTTACAAGTTCTCTGTCCGGCCCGATTTCACCCTTCCTTACCGGCCCGAATCAACCACAACCGGCGCCTATAACCTGATGGGGCTCGTGGGTCTCCGGAAAGACGAAGCAGCTATCGAGTCCCACGGTAAAGAAAACGACGAAGATTACTGGTGGCGGGCGGTGCTCAATAAACCCATTAGCTTCCAGATCAACAAAAGCGATGTTTCCGTCGCCCGCGCGGGCGGCGGCTGGCAGGTCACCGTCACGCGGCAGGTGCCGCTCGGTCAGTGTAAAAACAAAGATGAAGACGGCGAAAGATGCTATGACCAAAAAGACATCTACAATATTGATTTTCCCCGTGTTCAGCGATTGATCGATAATATCGAAGGCGCCGTCAACAACAAGGAGATATCCCCCACGGCCTATCTTAAGATCGAAGCCGCTCTCCTGCTGGCCGACCTCTATCTCATCCACAGCAAGAACGACCCGGCCAAGGTCATGAAAGAACTTCAGCAGGCCGCTGATGTGCTGACCCCCGGGATCCGCCAAATGATCGAGCTCCAGCCGGAGCGCAGCCGCTTTCTGCTGGCGGCCAAATTCGATCTCAAACTCGCCATGGCTTATAGCGTCATGGCCGCCGAATACCAGAAACAAAGCGCCTACGGACAAAGAGACGCCATCCTGAAAAAGGCCGAAATTCTCCTGGACAACGAAGACGCGAAAGCGCCGGGCGTCCGGCAAAGATTGGAGCAGGCGGCCGCCGCGGCCAAAGAGAAAAAAGAGCCGCCGCTCTTTGATCTCCACGATCTCCTGGCCTCGACTTATCATCAGCTGGCGATCGTCAAGGCCGTTTCGCTCAAGGACTCCGAAGAGAAATATCTGAACCTGGCCTATATGAGCCTCTACGCGCAGTTCGCTTACAGCGAAAATCTGTCGGCCGGCACGCAACAGGCCGTCGACCGCGCCCGGGAACTGCTCTTCGCCTTCGTCCCCAGACCGCATAAGCCAAAGAGAAAGCCGGGAGGGTCCTTATAAAGGATTTTTTATTATGAATGAACCAGTGACATTTAATCTTGACATTCCAGATATTTGCTCCTTGCTCCGGTCCGCGCCGGTCGCCGGCGGCGGCGCGGGCGAAGGGGAAGGTGAGGCGGCCGCCTGCAACCTCAAAAATGACGCCTACTTAATGATCAAAGAAAACACATTCAATCTGCTCAACGCGGTCATTAAATCAAATTCGGGCACTGTTAAAGAATATACTGATGACGCGACCGGTGAACTCCGCATACGCTTTGAAGATTGTATCCTGCCGAAAAAGGTTTTGTTCGAGCTGCTGCTCATTCGCTGGCTCCTCCTGCGTGAGATCGGCTACAACTGGGGTGTCGGCATGTCGCTCAAGTCGATCGAGAACGAAACTTTCCCACAGATATTCCAGTACACGAACGAAAGAGACCTGGCCCCGCTTTTGGACGACCGCCGGTATCCTGATACGCCTTTCCGCATCAATTACTGGCGCGCCCGGATCGCGATGATCCTGGCCAACGATATCGACAATCCCTCCTCCCGCCGTCTTTTTAGGATGCAATTCGGCCCAGCACAGCCCTACGCTAAGGGGCTGGTTTTTGGCGTCACCATCCCCGATCTCCCTGACGATCAACCCATGAGCCGCCGGCAGAAATTAGAGCTCTTCCGCGATATCTATGACAAACTGATCGCCCCGAAAACCGGCAAGATCAAAGCGTTGAACGATCCCCTGGTCGAAGCCGAGGCCCTCATCGCGCAGTACTTCTATGCCGACAGCGCCCCCGACAGCAACCCCAGCCGCGATTACAACTATCTGCGGTCGCGGATCGAAAAAGTCATCAACGACACGGCTCAACTCGGCAACATGCCGTTAGGCGATTTCGATGTCAGTCGAACTGGCTACTTTCTGGCTTTGGCCGATAAATATATCCCCTCTTACATCCGGGACCGCAGCAATCCAATTAAAAAAGACATAACCAGTTACGACCGGATGCGGCCAGAGGCCTACCGCTATCGGGCCCAGGCCCTAAAACTCCAGGCCCAGCTGCTGATGATCAATACGCCCAATCACCATCCCTCGTATGTTGAACGGCTGAACCAGATTGCCGCTCTCCTGAAGGAGTCGCAGGAACTGGTCAATAAATATGTCATGCTGACGACCAGAGCGGAGAGAATAAAATACAAGACCGTCGTCATTGACTCGGCCGACAATAAGATCTACAGCGATCTGATCAATGTTCTGGATACGGAAGTCCTCGGCGCCGCCACTCTCTACCAGTTGGGCCTGGCCCACAGCTATCTGCCGGGCGAAGCAGCGGCGCAGAATTCCCAACGCTATCTTAACCAAGCCCAAAGCATGGCCGAAGATGCCGAAAAACTCCTGGGCCAGGCGGCCGACCAGTATCGGGCCGCCATCAAAGATAAGGATCTCCGCCCGATCGAAGGGACCAAGTTCTGGCGCGATTCGATTACCGCCAATCTTCAACTTTTGAAGGCCGAGATCATCCTGGGCCAAAAAGACGCCGGCAACGCCGCCTTGGATGTCGCCGCCGGCATACTGAACGGGGCGCTCAACAAGCCCGATTTTCTCACCGCCGAACAGGCGCTCAAGGCTCGTCTCTCACTCGCCGAGATCGCCGTCCGCCGCAAATTGCCGGAAGAGAAAAAAGTTCTCGGTCAGCTAAGGGCGGCTGTCCCCGTGCTTGATCCAACCTATGATCCGCTGACCGACACCGACGGCGCCAAAGCGCTCGCCTTATTGCAAAAGGCAGAACAGTTTGACCGGACCAAACTTCTGGCCGGCCCGGTCCGGCTCGCCCGGGCCAAAGCCCTCCTCGCGCTCGGCCAGCAGAAAAAAGACGAGAAGGTCTTAAGCGCCGTCCTCAAGTTGGCCGACGAGCTGATCGCCGCCGCCCGCCCCGACGGCAAATTCGAGCCCTCGCCGGTTTCCGATACAGAATACACGCCGCCCAACAACGGCATCCTGGCCGATTACCAGCTCTCGACCGCCCTGCAGATCAGGGCCGACGCCTATCTCGCCCTCTCCAGCATCCCAGAAGCCGGCCGCGATTACGAGGCCGCCATCTCCGTCTTCCACTCCGCCGAAGGGATAGCTCTCAATTACTTCGCGGCGGCCGGCCGGGCCGACATCTATAACTGGACGATGGAGTACGACAAAGCTATCGCCGCCTATGATGAGCTGATCAAAGACCCGCGCCTGATCGAAAGTGTGAAACAAGCTGCCGGATTGGGCCGGGCGGAGGCCGATCTGCGGCGCCAGTTCGCCCAGTCCTCCGAAGGCGCGGATAAGCTGGCCGACGATGTTATCCGCCTGGCCAAGGCCATTCTTGATAAGCCAGAATCCGAGGCCTATCTCAAACGGCGCGCCGAAGAATCGCTGGTCGAAGCCCTGATCGCCAAGAAATCGACCGGTGTCGCCGAGCTCATCAAGATCGCGGATAAACTGCTCGCTGCCCGCGGTGTGGGCGCCAGCCGCTCGATCTATTTACGGGTGATCGAGGGGATGCTCTACAGCCGCAATTTTGACCGGGCGGATGAGCTCTTCGACGCTTTCCCCGAGATCTTCAAGGCACCAGCGGCGGGCAGTGAAGACGATATTCGCTTCAAAGTCGCTTCGGCCGAGCTCGAACTTTATCAGGGCGACTACTCCTCAAACGCCCTGGAGAACCTGACCGCCGCCCGTGAAGCGCTCTCCAAGGTGCCCGAGAAGAAAACCGATATATTCCTGGCCGCCCGGATCATCCGGGGACTGATCCTTTATTACAACGGCGACAAGGAGTACGACAGTTCGCTCAAAGAGATCGATTCGGCCATGGCCGAAAAGAGCCAGATCAGGACGATCTTCAAAGCCCGGGGCGTCTCGGACCTCAAGATCAACGAATTTTTGAGCGAGATGAAGATCGAAAAAGCCAAGACCCTAAGCTACGCAAAACGGTTCGACGAATCGCTCAAATATCTCGCCGGGTTAAAGACCGCCGAACTCGAGCCGCAATTCCAGGTCGAATATTACCTGCTCCTGGGCAATATTTACACTTACGGCAAAGGCGAAGACGACAAAGGCAAAAAGCTCAAAGCGCCAGTCATGGCCCGGCACAATTATGAGACGGCGGCCAAACTGGCCGACAAGCTCAAGGATAACGATCTCAAGAATTATTTCCTGGCCAGGATCCGCCTGGGTTACGCCCAGCTCGCCATGGAAGAACGCAAGCGGGCGGACTTCCGGCAGTCGCTGCGCGAAGTGGAGCCCTTCCTGCCCGGCATCACCACCCTCTGGCGCCGCGATCTGATCGAGCGCGACATGAGCCGGATCCGCCGCGCGATGGGCGATGATTCGCCTATCCGCCTCGGCGTCGAGTATTTCGGGGACAATCATGGCAACAAAGAAGCTCGCCTCTCGGGCAGCTATGGCCCCACATTAACTCTCACAACCGAGATGACACTGCGGCCCTACCTCAAAACGACGACCGACATAAAAGGGGCGGCCAAACTGCAGAGCTATTACCTGGGCGCCGAGTTCTCGCCTATCGACTGGGCGGCGGCCGACGCCGACCTCCGGCTGTACAGCCATTTTATCCAAGGAGATCGGCTCCCCCAGCAATATATGCGGCGGCACGACATCGGCTTCGGCTTGCGGCTCAATTCACCCTTTGAATACACATTCCTTCAGGGATTGAACAGCTTTTTCCGGGCAGAACTGTCGTTACCGCATGACGAATTGAGTACCTATTATACGAATCTCTTCTACACCGTCGGGCAAGACAGCGACAGCGAGTATCTCGATCAGCTCTCGCTCGGCGCCGAATACAGCTTCTACCGGTTCCCCTACAATGGCTCTTTACCGTCACGCCATCGGATCAATTTACCTTCGCTGAAATACGGCCTGGGCCTGGGCGACCACCTCGCCGTGCGCGCGCGGGCCTCATTCATCTATGAGCCGGGGACCGATTACGAGTGGCAGAATAATGAAAAGGTGTCGCGCCCGATACTTAATTTCGGCGCCGGCGGCGGGCTGGAGCTTGGCCTGACGGAGGTTATCCCCTACGTCACGCCGCGGCTCTCACTAAGCTACGAAAATGTTTTCCAGGACACAAGGCGGAATGGTTCTTCTCTGCCGCTCGAGCAGTATAGTGCGGGGCTAAGTTTCTGGATCGATTTGGGGAATGAAGAACAAATAAAACAACTAATAAAACAAATAATAAAGTGAAATTATTACGGTTAGCTGACGATAATAATATGGTAGGCATAAGCAGGAGGGTTAAATTATGAGCGATGTATCGGCGATCAAATTTGCGGCAGCATTCTGGGATAATGTCATTAATAAAGGCAAGGACTGGGATCAGGCGGCGGCGGCGGCGGAAAAAGACGCGCCGAAACTGTCCTCTATTAAAGCCGGCGGCTATATTTTGCAAGGCGCCGCGCAGCTCTTCGCGTCTGCGAGCCAGCTCAGCTGCGGCGAGGATAAGAAGACCGATTCGCTCTGCACTGCCAAAGGCGGCAACAATCCCAAGGTCGGCGGCCGCAATACCGATACACCTCCCTTTGCCATCGACCCCTATCCTTTCAAAGTCAGCGAAGAAGCTTTAATCCAGCCGGACGGCGCGGAGGTCTCCTGGCACGGCGCCCAGCCGCTCACCGTCAGCTGCGACGGCTCATCCAATAAGATCACTGTTGAGTGCAAGTTTACCCCCGAAGCCGACCAGCCCCTGCCGCCCAACGGCTCGATCGATCAGTTCGGCAATCTGCTGATGACTTATCAGGCTGACGCGGCCGGCGTGATGGATATAAAACGCAATTTCACCCAACAGATGCAGAGCGATACGACCTGCGTCGCCAAAGATCCTTACGGTCAGACCGCTTTCATTCTCAACCGCTTCTGGCCGGCCGATGCCACCGCCCCGTCCGACGCGACGGGCGCCGTCGAAAACGAAGTCATTTATCCCCCGGTCGTGCAGACGGCGATCGAGCGTTCCGTCACAATAGTCACGGTTGGCGCCCCGGTCACTTTTCGCGTCAAAAAGTCGGGCATTGCCGATCCCAACCGAGGCGGACAGCCATTCAGCGATTTCAGCGGACTGGTCGCCGAATTCCTCCCCTCTGATGAAATGACCGGCCCAATGAGGGAGACCGCCGATCATTACGAAGCCGATTACGCCTTTGCCTACTCCGACAACCGCGAGGTATTCTTCCGGATCAGGCGGCAGGATTCAACCGAATGGTCGGCCGCCGTCAAATCAAGCTTCTTTGTCCAGGACGTCGCCAAGCCCGGTCTGCCG
>JAGVQF010000081.1 GCA_020051815.1 Candidatus Saganbacteria bacterium
GCTGACATTAGGCATTGACCCCGGGACGGCAACAACAGGCTACGGTTTAGTCCGCCAACAGGGTGACAAGCTCACCTATGTCATTTGCGGCGTTATCATTACGACCCCCAAAGATTCTTCCCACGAACGACTGGCTAAAATTTACAACGAGATCAAACAGCTGATCAAAATTCATCGGCCCGATTGCGTCGCGATCGAGCGACTCTTCTTCGGCGAAAACACCAAGACCGCGATGTCGGTCAGCCAGGCCCGCGGGATTTCTTTGCTGGCGGCGGCCGAGGGGAAGATCAGCGTGGCCGAATACACGCCGCTTGAGGTCAAAGTGGCCCTGACTGGCTACGGCAAAGCCGAAAAACGCCAGATCCAGCAAATGGTTAGGGTCGTGCTCAAGCTAAACGACATTCCCAAGCCCGACGACGCGGCGGACGCCCTGGCGATCGCCATCTGCCACCTCCATTCGCGCAAGTTCAAGGAAAAAGCCTTAGTCAGAGTATGATCTCCCATCTTCTCGGCACCCTCGAGCACGTTGACCTCAACCATGTCGTCTTAGACGTCGGCCATATCGGCTATCAGGTCAAAGTTCCCGCTTCGGTCATAAATCGTCTGCCCGCCATCGGCGAACAGGTCAAGCTCTTTACCATCCAGGTCGTGCGCGAGGACGATATTTCTCTCTACGGGTTTTTGAATAAAGAAGAGAGAGCTCTGTTCTCGCTCTTTCTCTCGGTCTCGGGCGTCGGCCCCAAGACCGCCATGGCGGTCATCTCCGGCTTTCCGCTCGACCGGCTCGTGGCCGCGGTGGCGCAGGGGGACACGGCGATGCTCTCTTCTATTTCCGGGATAGGGAAGAAGACCGCCGAGCGGATCGTGGTCGAGTTAAAAGAGAAGATCGCCAAGGCCTACGCGCTCAAGCCGAGCGAGATGGCCGAAGGGATCAGGGGCAACCAAACGGCGGTTTCGGATTCCATTTCCGCTCTGATCGCGCTCGGTTATTCACCGCGCGACGCCAGAGATGCCATCATGAAGCTCAAGATCGAGGGCGAGAGGCCGGTCGAAGAGATCATCAAAGAGGCCCTGCGGGTCCTAATTTAGACAGCAGCCACTGTTCCGCCTGCCGCATCCACTTTCGCACCAGCATAGCTTCTTCTTTTTTGTGGTCGATAAAGATCGAATAGATATTCAAAACGTTCGCGCCCAGGGTGTCCATAAAGAGCTGGTCGCCGATCATGGCGGTCTCTTCGGGCTTCGCCCCCATGATCTCGAGCGACTTCCAGAAAGCAAAGGGGAGGGGCTTAAAGCCCATAAAGATCGAAGGGACGCCGAGCGTCTCGCCGATATATTGGACGCGCACGGGGTGGCGGCTGTTCGAGGTGAGGCAGAGCTTAAAGCCCTCTTCCTTGCGGGTGACCACCCACTCAAAGACCGCCGGGCGGACGTCGTTGACCTCTTTGGGGATGAGCGTGTCGTCAAGATCGAGGATGAGGGCCCTGATGCCGCGGGCCCGTAGTTGCTTAAAGTCGATCGAGTTGATATCTTTGACGATCTCTTTCGGGCGAAAGAGAGCTTTAATTTTCTCCCAGTATTCGTTCAATTTTAACTTTCCTTCCCAAACTCTCGAGCACTTTTTCGAGGTCACCCATAAAATCGGGTGAGACCATGAGCTTTAGCGTCGCGAAGTCGCCCGCTTCCGGCTTCGGTGTCCGGATCGCCGCCATCCCCTCGAACGACTCAAAGAACGGACAAATAACATAGATATCCTCTTTTTTTACCCTTAAGAAAACGTTGACGGAGTCTTTCACAATTTCTCGATGTAGAACAAGACGACCGCCGGCAGGTCCTTGTACAAGATCTTGTTGGCTTCTTTGAGCTTGGTCTCTCTTTCCTTTGAGAAAGAAGTGGTGATGACGGTGAGCCGGTCAAAGAGCATATCGATCTTGGCGTTCGCGTAACCGGTAAAATTGGCGGCGCCGCCGCCGCGAAAGAGCGGTTCAAGCAACGCGGCCCCGTCGTCCTCGGGGATGACGTTAACTTCGGCCGTAAAAAGCTTCTCGGGATTGGCCTTGTAGCCCATCAGGAAAAGCTGGTATTTCCCCGAGCGCAGTTCCCGCTCCCACTTTGCTTCATCGCGCGCGCTGACGGCCGTGAGAGCGACTTTCATGCCGATATCTTTGAGCCCCTTCTGGACCAGCCGGGCGATCTCGACCGTCCGCACCCCGTTGGTGTGGAGGAGCGAGAGGCCCTTCAGCCGTTTGTCGGTCATCGAATATTTGGCCCGCGTCATGAGGAGCCGCGCGTATTTGACGTTATATTTGTATGGGGTGAGCGCCGGATCAAAACCCGGCAGGCCGGGCGGGATAAAGCTGGCCATCTGACCTATATCCAGCGAGTGGGCGACCGCCTGGCGAACCTTGAGCTCGTCAAAAGGCGGCTTCCTGACATCAAAGCCGAGGAACCATATTCCGTCATAATCTATGGCAGATGCAACGGAGTAAAATCCGAATGACCAAACCAGAATGACGAAAAAAAGAAATAATACAGCCCTCACCCGCTGGCGCAAGTCTTTCCCCCCTCTCCCAGAGGGAGAGGGTAAAGGCAAAAATGTATCCCCTTCTCCCTCTGGGAGAAGGGGGCCGGTTTGTGATAGCGGATGAGGGAGGTTAAAGGCGACTATACTCTTTTTTACCAATTTCGAAAATGTCTCCTCCATTAGAATCAATTGCTACTATGGTCGGAAAATCGACGACTTCAAGCTCCTGCGCCGCCTCGGGGCCGAGCTCGGGGTAGGCGATGACCGCGGCTTTCTTGATGTATTTTGAGAGGAGCGCCGCGACGCCGCCCGGCACGACTAGATAAACGGCTTTATTCTTCTTCATGGCGGCCACGACTTCCGGACTGCGCTGGCCCTTGCCGATCATGACCTTGAGCCCTTGGTCGAGCAGATTCGGCGTAAAAGCGTCCATCCGGCCGCTCGTCGTCGGTCCGATCGAGCCGATGATGGCGCCGGGTTTGGCCGGGGTGGGCGAGGCGTAGAAAAGGATCTGCCCCTTGATGTCAAAAGGGAGTTTTTCTTTAAACTTTTTGTGCGCCGCGTCGCGGGCCATGTAGATCTTGCCCGAAACTAACACATTGTCGCCGGCTTTTAAGGCCTCAACATCCGCGTTTGTCAGGGGGGCTTCTATTTTCTTTGTCATATTACCGTTTCCTTGAACCTGTGAGCATGGCATTCGATATTAATAGCGACGGGCAGTGAAGAGATGTGGCAGGGGCGCCGCTCGATGTTGATCGCCAGCGCCGTGGTCGTGCCGCCGACCCCCATCGGCCCGACGCCCAGCTTATTGATCTTGTCCAACAAATCTTTTTCCCACTTGCAGGTATCAAAGCCGCTGCTATGCCGGCCGATCGGCCGCAGCAGCGCCTTCTTGGCGATGAGAGCCGCGGTCTCGAAGTTGCCGCCGATGCCCACACCCACGATCATCGGCGGGCAGGCGTTGGGGCCGGCGGCTTCGACCGTCTCCAGAATGAACTTTTCGATCTCCTCTTTGGGTGAGGTCGGCTTGAACA
>JAGVQF010000186.1 GCA_020051815.1 Candidatus Saganbacteria bacterium
GGCCACGGCCGGGACGAAGAAAAAGGTCTCAAAATAAAACCCGACCATATCGCCGATAACTTGCCCGAAGCTGTGAGGTGGATACTCCATGGATAAAGCCAGGAAATACCTGCCGGAGCTCTCCGGCAAAAAGGTCATGGTCCTGGGCGACCTGATGCTCGATGAGCATATCTGGAGTAAGGTTTCGCGCATCTCGCCCGAAGCGCCGGTGCCGATCGCCGATGTGTTGAGGATCACGCATGTGCCGGGCGGCTGCGGCAACGTGGCGGCTAACGTCGCCGCCCTGGGCGGCATCCCCTATCTTGTTGGTCTCCTCGGCCGCGACAGCTCGGGCGAAAAGCTCGTGCGCGCGCTCGAAAAACAGAACGTCTCGACCGGCAACCTGATCATCGATGCCGACCGCCCCACGATCCTTAAATCCCGCATCATCGCCGCCTCCCAGCACGTGATCCGGGTCGACCGCGAAGACAGGAGCACCGTCTCGCCAGCCGTCACGAAAAAACTGATCAAGCGCCTGTCGGAGCTGGCGCCCAAGATGGATGCGATCATAATTTCCGATTACGAAAAAGGGACCGTGACGGCCGAAGTCTGCCAGGCCCTCATCCGGCTGGCCAAAAAATACAATAAACCACTGGCGATCGACCCCAAGGGTTTCAATTACGCGAAATACCGGGGGGCAACCGTCATCACCCCCAACCTGCGCGAGGCGGCGATCGCCGCGCGCACCGCGATCGTTGACGACAAAAGCTTGAGCCAGGCGGGTAAAATTCTCCTCAAGCACGCCGGCACGCGCTTTGTCCTGGTCACCCGGGGTAAAGACGGCATGACGCTCTTCGATAAGAGCGGCTCGACCTATATCCCGGCCATCCCACGCGAAGTATTCGACATCACCGGCGCCGGCGACACCGTCATCGCGACGCTGACCCTCTCACTCGCCGCCGGGGCGCCGATCAAGACTGCCGCCATTCTGGCTAACCTGGCCGGCTCGATCGTCGTCGGCAAGATCGGCACCGCCACCTGCTCGCTCGATGAGCTGGAGGTCACGCTCGAAGGGCGCGAGCCGGCCCAGCAAAAAATCAAGAACCGCAACGACCTGGCCTCGATCTCAAAAAACCTGAAAAATGAAGGGGCCAAAATAATATTCACCAACGGCTGTTTTGACCTCCTCCACCTGGGCCATGTCCGCTACCTGCGCGAAGCGAAAAAGCTGGGCGATATCCTGATCATCGGCGTCAACAGCGACGATTCGGTCACCGCGCTCAAGGGGCCGGACCGCCCCTACATCCATGAACTGGAGCGGGCCGAGATACTCGCTTCACTCGAGTGCGTCGATTTTGTCACGATCTTCCACGAACTGCGCCCCGACAACCTGATCAAGATCGTCCGGCCCGACATTCACGTCAAAGGCGGCGACTACAAGGTCGCCGACCTGCCGGAGAAAAAGCTGGTTGAATCACTCGGTGGAAAAGTTGTCGTCATCCCGCCGATCAAAGGACGCTCGACCACGAACATTGTTGCGAAGATACTGGGAGGAAAGAAATGACAAATGACAAAAACCAAATGACAAATAAATCAGGGAATGACAAATCAGTTAAATTATTTGGATTTAAACGATTTATTTGGATTTTGGCATTTGGATTTTGGATTTCGAGCTTTGGATTTCCAGCCTTCGGCTGGCGCATCACCCCCGATCTCGCCCAGGAACTCCGGGAGAAGCAGGCGGCCGTCAAGGCGCGGCCCAATGACGCCGATACCCGCTTCGACCTGGCCATCACCATGGCTTACACCAACAATATTCCCGACGGCTGGAGCAACCTCAAGAAAACCGTGGAGCTCGACCCAAATTACAAGAACAACGGTCTGGCGCTTTACATAAAAAAAGTCACCGAAAACCGCAACGACTGGCGCCTGCGCTTCCGGCTGGCCTTCGCTTACTATTTTAACGACAAGAAAAAAGACGCGATCCGCGAACTGGATAACGTCATCTTGCTCGATCCCGCAAACGTCTGGGCCTTTGGCTACGTCGCCCTCATTTATGGCGAGCTGGGAGACATTGACCGGGCCATGACCTACACCAGGAATGGGCTGAAGCTCGACAGCAATGTCGCCGCCCTCCACCTGCTCCTCTCGGAGGGCTATTACAAAAAGAACGACAGCTGGGGCGGTTTTGTCGAGCGAGTCGAGGCATTGCGGCTAAAAGCCCTGGGTTATTAGTTATGACTTTTTTAAAACTGATATTTATCACGTTGGCCGTCGCGCTGACGGCGAGCGTCTTTTTTTGGGCGCTCTTCCTGCCGAAAGAAGACATTTCCAGCCGCATCTACAAGACGCTCAAGGAGCAGGAAACCCGCGCCGACCTGGCTTTTAAAAAAGTCAGCTTTGAAGAATCGATCGAGGGGATCAAATTTTGGCAGCTCGAGGCCGAGACGGCCGTCGTCAACAAGTCGACCGGCCTCGCCACCCTGCAAAACACGCGGGGCATATTTTTTAAGAACGGCAAACCGGTCTTGAAGTTCCGCTCGCCCGCCGCGCTCTGGGATATGTCAAAAAAAGAGATCTATCTTGATAAGCCGCTGGGCTACGACGTCAACGCCGAGCGCCAGATCAATACACTGGTCAAGACCATCCAGGCGGCGCCCGCTTCCATCTTCAA
>JAGVQF010000117.1 GCA_020051815.1 Candidatus Saganbacteria bacterium
GGACGGCGGAGCTCAAAAGGACCCAGCAGGCCACCATGCATCTCTTGGAGGATGTCAAAAGGGACAAGGAAACGATCGACAAACTCTACCAGGATATGAAGGGGATCGATAAGATGAAGACCGAGTTCATGTCGGTCATCTCTCACGAGCTGCGCACGCCGCTGACGCCGATCCTCGGGTACACGCAGTTTTTTAAAGATGAAAAGTTCGGCCGGCTGGCGCCGGAGTATAAGGAGAGCGCCGCCGTGATCGAAAGAGAGGGCAAGCATTTGCTCTCCCTCATCGACAGCATCCTGGATGTCTCCCGGCTGGAAAGGGGCGGAGAGATAACGCTGGAAAAAGAGCCGGTCTTTATCAATGTTCTGGTCAACGAATTGCTCGAAGTCATGCGCCCGGAGATCGAGACCCGCCAGATCGAGGTGAAGGCCGAATTGCCGGCAGATCTGCCCGCCCTGCAAGTCGATCCCGTCAAGATCAGGCGCCTGTTGGCGAATCTGCTCGGCAATGCGCTAAAATTTACGCCGCGGGGAGGCAAGTTAGACGTGAGCGGCGCGCTGGTTGGCGGCAATATTGAGATCCGCGTCAGCGATAACGGCGTCGGCCTGGCCAAAGAAAATTTAGATAAGATCTTTGAAAAATTTTCCCAGATCGATGGCTCGTCCACCCGCGCGGCGGGCGGCCTGGGGCTGGGGTTGGCTTTTGCCAGAGAGATCGTCGAAGCTCACGGCGGCCAGATCCGGGCCGAATCGCCGGGCCTGGGACTCGGTTCGACTTTTATTTTTACCCTGCCGGTTGTATAATTCCAATCAAGAGGTGATCCCAATGAAAAAAATTGATTTGGTGTTAACGATCGTTACTTTAGCGGCCGCGGTAATGTTTGGCCTTTATGGCTGCGGCCAGCAAAGCTCGACCACCACCACGACCACGACCCTGCCATCCGGCTCGACCGGCGTCATCTCCGGCAGTCTGAATACCGGAGTGGTTCGAACGTCCGCCCTGCGAACTTCCGCCTCGGGCCCAAGATCCTTAGCCAGTGTCGGCAGTCCGATCGCCGATTACACGGTCGTGGCAGTCGGCACTGTGGATAAAAAGATCTACTTTCCTGACAGCAAGACGGCAACTGCCGACGGCGCTTTTTCGATCACCGTCCCCTCGGGTGAATCATTTTATCTTGAGCTGATCGATGCCTCAAAAAAGTTTGTCGCGCCGGTCTCTTTCGCCTCGACAACCGGCGGGGTGGTCATGGCGGTTTCCCCCGAAGCCGGCGGAGCGGCGATCGATCTGGGCAAGGTGGTTTATGAGAGCGCCAAAGGGGTAGCGGTGCCCAGCCTCGAAGTTTCGGCTTCCCTGCTTGATAGCGGCAGCACAGCGACGAAAAGCAGCAGCGGTGACTTTGTTCCGGTCGGGGCTGGGATACTTGGCCGGGGGACGGGAGAAGCGGCTTTTTCGGGAACACTTAAAGATAAAGTTGATGAGGACGGCGACGGCCTGCCCGACGTGGTCGATATCGATGATGACGGTGACGGCAAAGTCGACGGCCTTGACGCCGATCCGCGCAAAGCCGGCGCGGTGGAGGTCAGTATCACCGGCGTCAACAACACCAACGCTTTTTCCAATCTGCCCCAGCAATACGAAAACTATCCCTCATACAATAATGACAATTCTTTCAACACCACCCCGATCAATGTTGCCACGCAGACAAATCTGGCCATCGAGGTCGTCATGAGCGGGGGAACCAGCCCGAGTGACTTCTCCAGCATAAAAGTCGTTGAAGGGCCCGCCTGGATCGATACGGCCACCATTTCGAGTGACGGCCCGGTGGGAGACATTGGTGACTTATGGCAAGATAAGAGTTACACGCTCTATTCATCGTCTGACCGCTGGACGGTCCATGTTACGCCGAACGGCACGCCGGAAGCGGGCGACGTCTTAAAATTCAAGGTCGTGCGGACCGACGGCACGTCGCAGGAATTCATCTCGACCCTGACCTTTGTCTTTGAGGATATTCCCCGTTTGGTCGGCTACGTTGACGCCGGCGGCACCAAAGAGGGGGCGACCGACTTAAAACTTTCGGTTTATTCCAGCAACGGCAATAAGTTTAATTACACCGGTTCGAATTTAACTTTCCGTTTTACGGCGCCTAAAGACGATCTCGGCAATTACCTGACCGGCATGCAGTATTATCTGGACGGCATAACCTACTACAACTCGTCCGGCACGGTCTTGAGTTCGGCGGGGAGCGCCCTCTCGGTCACGCCGACGGTTGAAACAAACGCGACATTCGGTTTTATCAACATCATCAGCTTTACGCCGACGACCGAAACATTCTCTTACTTCAAAGTCGATGTCAAGGCACAGAGCCCGACCAACGGCGGCGGCAACGCCTCGCAGATGATCAATTTTAAGAAAAACTGATTGAGATATATGAAACCCCACACTGAAGTGTGGGGAATTATTCCCCAGACTTTAGTCTGGGGTTTTAGGGGTTGTATATGGAAGAAAAACGCGAATTACTAAAAAAAGTGAACGACACCCTGCTGGCGGCGATGAAGGGGAAAGACGAATTCCGCCTCTCCGTCCTGCGCATGATGAAGAGCAAGATCCTCTACGTCAACGCCCGGGGCGACCTGCCCGACGCCGAGATCATCAAGATCCTGGCCAAGTACGGCAAAGAGCTCAAGGAATCGATCGAGGAATTCCAAAAGATCGGCCGAGCAGCCGAGGTTGAAACGACCCGAAAAGAGCTGGCGGTCGTCGCCGAATTTTTGCCCCGAGAGCTGCCCGCCGATGAGATCAAGGCGATCGTCCAAAAAACTGTCGGCGAACTTGGCGTTTCTTCC
The DNA here is from genome assembly GCA_020051815.1 of Candidatus Saganbacteria bacterium. GTDB lineage: Bacteria > Margulisbacteria > WOR-1 > O2-12-FULL-45-9 > XYB2-FULL-48-7 > 2-01-FULL-53-15. Next base: position 2,841 of record JAGVQF010000117.1, read on the forward strand.
ATCAAAGAGATGGGCCGCGTCATGAAAGAAGTGACGGCTAAAAATCCTGGGATAGACGGTAGGTTGGTTAGTCAGTTTGTCCGTGAGCTCCTCAAATAATGCAAATATTTCTTCTGCTTGTTATTGGTTTACTGGCTGGGGCCCTTGGCGGCCTGTTGGGTATCGGCGGCGCCGTCTTGATGATCCCCGCCCTGATGTACATTTTTAAAATGTCACAGCACATGGCGCAGGGAACGGCGCTCGGCGCCATGCTCCTGCCGGTCGGCCTGCTGGCCGCAATCAAATATTACCAGGCGGGGAATTTAAATGTCGGCTTTGCCGCGCTGATCGCCGTCGGGTTTCTCATCGGCGGGTTTTTCGGCGCCTCGCTTGCCATGCCGATACCGGATGAGATATTACGCAAAATCTTCGGCGCGTTCCTGCTGCTGGTCGCCCTGCAGATGATCATCTGGGGCTAAAGTGTTATGCCTTCTTGATCAGGAATAACTTCTGGCCGTATTCGACCGGTTTGCCGTTCTCGGCCAGGATCTTAACTATCTTGCCGCGCACCTCGGCTTCGATCTCATTAAAGAGTTTCATTGCCTCGATGATGCAGACGACCTTGCCCGGCTCCACCTCGTCGCCCGATTGGACAAAAACCGGGGCTTCTGGGGAGGGTGAACGGTAGAACGTGCCGACCATGGGTGAGGTGATGGCCATTAGCCCATCATCCTCTTCCTTCTCCTTCGCCTCTGCCTTTCCCGAAGAGAATGGAGGATGAGGAATAGGCTGAGGATGGGAGGCGATCACGCCGCCCTTTTCCCTGCGCACTTCGTACTTAACGCCCTTCTCTTCGATCGCCAGCCCAGAAATGTCTTCTTCCTTAACCATCTGGATCAATTTCTTTAATATATCCCAGTCCATAGTTTTCACGCCCTTCCGAGATATTTGCCCTCGCGCGTATCGACTTTCAGCATGTCGCCGACGTTGACAAAAAACGGGACCTGGACAACGGCGCCGGTTTCCAGCGTGGCCGGCTTGCCGCCGGAGACGGTGTCGCCTTTAAAGCCAGGGGAAGTGTCGGTGACTTTCAACTCGACCGAAGCGGGGAGATCGATGTCGAGGACCTCCTCGCCGTAAAACGAGATATTGGCCACAAAGCCCTCCTTGAGGTACTTGGCGATCTCGGCCAGTTTTTTCTTGGGGATGGCGATCTGCTCAAAGCTCTCGGGGTCCATAAAGTGGTAGCCCTCGCCGTCGGCGTAGAGGAACTGCATCGGCTTGTACTCGATGTGGGCCGGCTCGACCTTGTCATCAACGTTAAAGGTGCGCTCATAAATCGCCCCGGTGCGCAGGTCTTTGAACTTGGCGCGGACGCGGGCCTGCTGGGCCCACTTGATGTGGTGGTATTCCAGGCATTTAAAGATCTTGCCGTCCATCTCAACGGTCGTGCCTGGCCTGACTCCGGTTA
>JAGVQF010000115.1 GCA_020051815.1 Candidatus Saganbacteria bacterium
ACACGGGTCTCCTCGGTCGCGATGTTGACCTTGATGACCGGCGTAAAGATCGAATCGATCGGGATAAAGCCGACCGCAAGGTGAGGTTTTTTGTTGCGCTCCGCCGGCACGTAGCCGCGGCCGCGCTCCACGATCATTTCCATGTTCAGCTTGCCGTTCGTATCAAGGGTCGCGATCGGCAGGTCAGGATTGATGATCTCGATCTCGGCGTCATGCTCAATATCGCCGGCCGTGACGACACCCTTGCCCTTGGCCTTGATGGTCACGGTCTTGGGCTGGTCGGAGTGGGAGCGGATGACGATCTCCTTGAGATTGAGCATCATGTGCAGAACATCTTCGGTCACGCCCGGGATGGTCGAGAACTCATGCGAGACTCCGTCGATCTTGACCGCCGTGACGGCCGCGCCGGTCAGGGATGAGAGCAGTATCCTCCGCAAAGGATTCCCCAGCGTCGTGCCGTAGCCGCGCGGCAACGGCTCCACCACGAACTGCCCGAATTTATCCGAAAGCTCGGCCGCCTTGACCCAGGGTTTTTCTCCGATCGTTACCATAATTTTCCTCCTATTATAAACTTAGCGCGAATAGTATTCGACGATGAGATTGACTTCGAGGCTCACGTCGATATCTTCGCGTTTGGGCAGGGTCAATATCTTCCCCTCGGCCTCGCCGGTCAGGGAAACCCAGGCCGGCACGACCCGGTCGGGGAATTTTTCGAGCGACGCTTTGGCCAGCGCCGCCATCTTGGGCGCCACCTTGACCTTGTCGTCGACCTTGACTTCAAAAGAAGGGATGTTGACTTTTTTTTCATTGATTTGGATGCCGCCGTTCCTGACCATCTGCCTGGCCGCCTGGCGCGACGTGGCAAACCCGAAACGATAGATGACGTTATCCAGCCGCCGCTCCAGCGACTGCATCAGTTTTTCGCCGGTATCGCCTTTGCGGCGGGCGGCGCCCTCAAAATACTTGGCAAACTGCCCCTCGCCCAGGCCGTAGATCCTTCTGGCCTTCTGTTTTTCGCGCAGACGGATCTGGTATTCAGAGGCCCGGATGGGGAGTTTGCCGTGCTGGCCGGGCGCATACGAGCGCCGCGCCACCGGGCACTTTTCCGAGTAGCACTTTTCGCCCTTAAGAAAAAGCTTGCCGCCTTCGCGCCGGCACATCTTGCAGGTGGCTCCGAGATGTCTACCCATTAAACTCTCCTCTTTTTGGGCGGCCGGCAGCCGTTATGAGGGATCGGTGTCACATCTTTGATGGAGCTGATCTCAAGGCCGGCGCCCTGGAGAGCCCGGATCGCGGTCTCCCGCCCGGCGCCCGGTCCCTTGACCAGCACGTTGACCTCGCGCACGCCAGCTTCCAGCGCTTTGGCGGCCGCTTTTTCGGCCGCGGCGGAAGCCGCGAACGGCGTCCCCTTTTTGGTCCCCCTAAAGCCGGAACCGCCAGCCGAAGCCCAGGCCACGATGCCCCCGGTCGGATCCGTGATCGAGATGATCGTGTTGTTAAAAGTCGCCTGGATGTGGGCGACACCCGATGAAGGAATATGCCTCTTTGATTTTTTCTTTTTAACCGGTTTTACTGGTTGTTGTTGTTCTTCAGCCATCATTTGTCATTTACTCCTTTTTTTCTTCTTCTTTCTTGCGGCCCAGGCCGACTGTCTTCCTCTTGCCGCGCAGGGTGCGGGCGTTGGTGCGGGTCCGCTGGCCGCGCGCGGGCAACCCCTTGCGATGGCGCGTGCCCCGGTAAGTGCCCGTGTCGATCAGCCGCTTGATGCTCATCGAAATGTCCCGGCGCAGGTCGCCTTCGACCCTATGGTCCTTGAGCGCCTCGCGCAGGACCAAAAGATCGTTATCATTTAAGTCTTTGACCCGGCGGGCGGGGCTAAGGCCGGTCTTAGCCAGCAGCTCCCGGCTCAAGGCTTCCCCGACCCCATATATATATGTAAGCGCGACATCAACTCTCTTATTCGGCGGTAGATCGACCCCTGCTAAACGTACCATTTATTCCTCCTGTTAACCCTGCCGCTGCTTGTGCTTGGGGATCTCGCAGACAACATAGACCCGGCCGCGCCGGCGGACTATTTTGCACTTGACACATATCTTCTTGACCGATGATCTGACTTTCATACTTTCTCCTATTTCATTCGATACGTAATACGACCGCGGGTCAGGTCATAAGGTGAAAGCTCAACTTTAACCTTATCGCCCGGCAAGATCCGGATAAAATGCTTGCGGATCTTGCCCGAAACGTGGGCCAGGATCAGCGAGCCGGTCTCCAGCTTGACGCGAAAGAGCGCCGAAGGCAACGCTTCCGTCACCTCGCCCTCCAGCTCGATTACATCTTTGTCTTTGACCATGTTAATATTTCCGGATCCTTTTCCGTTATGAGCACCGTGTGCTCAAAGTGGCACGAGAGACCGCCGTCTTCTGTCACCACCGTCCAGCCGTCGGAGAGCGTCCTGATCCGCCAGCCGCCGGTGTTGACCATCGGCTCGATCGCCAGGATCATCCCAGGCTTAAGCTCGACTCCCTCGCCCGGCTGACCGTAATTGGGCACGAGCGGGTCTTCGTGCAGATCGCGGCCGATACCGTGGCCGTACAGGTCGCGAACTACAGAGAAACCGTTCTTTTCCGCCAGCGCCTCGACGGCGTGCGAGACATCGCCCAGATGCCGGCCGGCCCTGGCCTGCTTGATGGCGGCCTTGAGGCAATCACGCCCGATCCGCAGCAGCTTTTCGGCTTTCGGCGAGACCTTACCCAGGGCAAAGGTCGCGGCGCAGTCGCCGCAATAACCGTTGAGCCTGACACCGACGTCCACGCTCACGATGTCGCCCTCTTTGACGGTCTGTTCGCCCGGCACGCCGTGGACAACCTCATGATTGATGGAGAGACAGGTGGCATGCCGGTAACCACGGTAACCGATAAAGACCGGCTCGCCCCCGCCGTCCCTGATCAAATTCTCCGCGAAGCGATCGATCTCGCGGGTGGTCTGGCCCGGTTTGATGAACCGCCCGGTTTCGGTGAGGACCGCGCCGGCCAGCCGTCCGGCCTGCCGCATCAACTCAACCTCTTCGGCGGTTTTAATTTTTATAATGCCCATCAAAGAACAAAGGCAATTGCCTAAATCTTGGCCAGATCGCGGCCGATCGCTTCGATCGATCTCGCCGCATCGATCTCGAGCAGTTTGCCCATTTTGGCATAATGCTCGATCAGCGGCCGCGTCGTTTTTTCATAGACCTCGAAGCGCGTGCGGATCGAAGCCGCGTTATCATCGGCCCGCCCCTCGATCCCGGCGCGCATCAAGAGCCGTTTGACCGTTTCTTCTTCCGAGACGTTAAAATAAATGACCCGGTCGATCGTCAGGTTCTTTTGCTTGAACATCCCATCAAGCGCATCAGCCTGCGCGGCCGAGCGCGGAAAACCGTCAAAAATAAAACCGGGCCGGCAATCGGCCTGGCTGATCCTTTTATCCGCCAGCTCGATCGTCAGCTCGTCCGGCACTAAACGTCCGGCAGCCATAAAATCTTTGGCCCTTTTCCCGATCTCCGTCGCCCGCTTGACCTCGTCCCTTAAGATATCACCGAGCGAAATGTGCGGCACGCCAAATTTCTCGGCCAGAACCTTCGCCTGGGTCCCCTTGCCGGAGCCCGGCGGGCCCAGAAAGATCAGGATCATGCCAGGAGACCTTCGTACTGCCTTGTCACCAGGTGGGTCTCGATCTGGCGCACCAGGTCGAGCGCCACACCGACCACGATCAGAAGCGAAGTCGAGCCCAGTCCCTGGAACGATGTGATATGGGTCAGGCTCTCAACGATCGAAGGCACGACCGCGATGATCGCGAGAAAGGTGGCACCCACCAGCGTCAGCCGGGTAATGGTATATTCCAGGTACTGGGCCGTGGGTTTGCCCGGCCGGATGCCGGTGATAAAGCCGCCGTATTTTTTGATATTCTCCGCCAGCTCGGCCGGGTTAAAAGTGATGGCGGTATAAAAATAGGTAAAGAAAAAGATCAGCGCGAAATAAAATATCAGGTAG
>JAGVQF010000119.1 GCA_020051815.1 Candidatus Saganbacteria bacterium
CCGCTTCGTTGTCGCGGGCTGCTTTGATCGTCCGCTCGATAAAGTCCTTGACCCCCTTGTGCCGTTCAAAGTACTTATTAATGTAAGCGGCTGCTTCGGTCTTTTTGATCTTTAACTGTTTGGCCAGGCCAAAGTCGGAGATGCCGTAGATGACGCCGAAGTTGACGGTTTTGGCGGCGGCGCGCGGGATCCCCAGCTCATCGGCAGTCGACTGGTGGACATCAAGCCCCTCGCGGAAAGCTTTCAACAGCAGAGGGTCGTCACTTAAATGCGCCAGGACCCGGAGCTCGACCTGCGAATAGTCGGCGGCGAGGATCAGCCAACCCTTCTCTTCGGGTACGAAGGCGGAGCGGATCCTTTTCCCCCAGTCGCCGCGCGCGGGGATGTTTTGCAGGTTCGGGTTTGAGCTTGAGAGCCGGCCCGTGGCGGTGATCGTCTGGTTGAACGAGGTGTGGATGCGCCCGGTCTTGGGATTGATGATCGCCGGCAGGGCGTCGATGTAGGTCGATTTGAGCTTGGTATACTGGCGGTAGTCCATCAGCTTTTGCGCGATCTCGATATTTTCTCCCGCCAGCTCTTCCAGCACCTCGACATCGGTCGACGGCCCGGTCTTGGTCCGTTTTTTGACCGGCAGCATCAGCTTGGTAAAGAGGATATGGGCCAGCTGTTTGGGTGAGTTGAGGTTAAAGACTTCTCCGGCGATGGCAAAGATGTGGCGCTCGAGCTCTTTCATTTCCCGGCCCAGTTCTTTTGACATTTCGGCCAGCTGGCCGCAGTCGACCGAGATCCCCTCGCATTCGAGGCCGATCAGGACGGCGAGGAGCGGCATCTCAACTTCGTGGAAGAGCTTGTCCATCTTTTGCGCCTTGAGCGCCAGGGTGAAAATTTCGTAGAGGCCGAGCGTGGCGTCGGCGTCGCTGCCCGCGTAATCGGTGGCGAGATCGACCGGCACCTGTGAAAAATCCTCGTATTTGGCGTCTTCGCCGATCAGCTCCATCAGCTTGATCATCTCGCGCCCGAGAAACTGCTTGGCCAGGTGCTTGAGCGAATACTTGCCGGAGATCGGGTCAAGGAGGTAGGCGGCGACCATTGTGTCAAAATAGGGACCGGCGACTTCGAGGCCGTTGTGTTTTAGCATTTCTATGTCAAACTTCAGGTTATGCCCGATCTTGAGCTTGTTGGAAAGAAAAAGCGGTTTAAGTTTTTCCAATGCCCCATCAAGTGCCTTGATGCCTTGATGCCTTAATGGCAGATAGAACGCGGTTTTTACTTCCGTTGAAAAAGAAATGCCTACGATCCCCGCCGTAAAAACATCAAGCCCGGTCGTTTCAAGATCGAAAGCGAATTTGTCGGACTTTTCGAGAGCCTTGATCAGTTCATCGAGGTCTTTTTCGGTCTTGACGGCCTTAAAGTTAAACTTGGCGATCTCTTCTCTCTTTTTTTCAACCATGGCGGCGCTGTCGAAGAGTCCCGGCTCTTTGCCGTATTTTTTGGCCAAACTCTCGAATTCAAATTCCCGGAAAAGAGGAATAACCTTGCCGGCCCAGTCGATCTCGCCTCTTTTAGCGTGTTTAAAATCGATCTCAAGCGGCACATCGGTCACGATCGTAGCCAGCCGTTTGCTTAGCTCGGCCAGATGAAGGTTGTTCTTGAGGTTTTCTTTGAGCGCGGGCTTTTTGATCTTATCGAGATTTTTATAAATATTGTCCAGCGTGCCGTATTCTGTGAGCAATTCGATCGCCGTCTTGTCGCCGACTTTGGGCACGCCGGGGATATTGTCGGAGGTGTCGCCTTTGAGCGACTTGTAGTCGATCAGCTGGTTGGCTTTAAGGCCGCCATAGCGCGCTTCAACCTCCTTTTCGCCGTAGAGGACGGTGTCGGTGATCCCTTTTCGTGTTGTGAGAACTTTTATTTTATCGTTAACCAGCTGGAGGGGGTCGAGGTCGCCGGTCAGTATCTCTACCTCAAAGCCCTGCGCCGCAGCTTCTTTGGCCAGCGTGCCGATCACGTCATCAGCTTCAAAGCCCGCCAGCTCATAGATCGGGATGTCAAAGGCCGTGGCCACCTCTTTAATGTAGGGGAACTGCTCGTGGAGGGTGGGGGGCGCCTTTTCCCGGGTGGCTTTGTACTCTTTATATTCTTTGTGGCGGAAGGTCGGCTCCGGCCGGTCAAACGAGATAGCCACGAAATCCGGCTTTTCATCAAGAATTTTCAGCAGCATGGTGGTAAAGCCGTAGATGGCGTTCGTCGTCAGGCCGGAAGCGGCGCGCATCGTGTCGGGCAGGGCGTAGAACGCCCGGTAAGCGAGGGAATTGCCGTCGATCAGAACGATCTTCGGCTGGTTATGATTTTTCGCCAAGCTGGAACCTGACAAACCGGCGGATGACGATATTCTCCCCGATCTTGGCGACCAGGGCGCCCAGGAGATCCTTGATCGCGATCTTGGGGTCGCGGATAAAGGGCTGGTCGAGCAGGCAGACCTCGGAATAGAACTTATCAAGGCGCCCCTCGAGGATCTTTTCGATCGCCTTTTCCGGTTTGCCTTCGGACCGGGCCTGAGTGGTCAGAATATCGCTTTCGTGCGAGATAATACCATCCGGCACTTCGTCGCGGGAGATATATTGCGGATTAGAGGCCGCGATCTGCAGGCAGATGTCTTTGACAAACCCCTGGAAGTCGATGTTGCGGGCGACAAAGTCGGATTCGGAATTGACTTCGACCAATACGCCGATCTTGCCGCCGGTGTGGATGTAGGACTCGACGACCCCTTCGGCGGCAACGCGGCCGGCACGCCGCGAGGCAGAGGCGACCCCTTTTTTCCTCAAGATATCGACGGCGGCTTCAAAATCCCCTTTGGCTTCGGAGAGGGCCGCCTTGCAATCCATCATGCCGCAGCCGGTCTTTTCCCGCAGGGACTTTACATGTTCAGTTGAGATTTCCATCAGAAACCGACCCGCTTTTCTTCCTCCGCCTCTTTCGGCACGATGACATGCGAGAGGACGGTCTCTTCCAGGTGTTGTTCCATGGTCAGCGCTTCGGCTTCTTCCACCTCAAGCGGCGCGGCGATCGGCTCGCCGGCTTCGGCGCCCTCGGCGAGTTCTTCGACCGGCTTGGCCACTTCGCGTCCCGCGATCACGGCGTCGGCCACGATCTTGGTCAGCAGTTTGATCGAGCGGATGGCGTCGTCATTGCCCGGGATCGGGTAATCGACTTCGTCCGGGTCGGTGTTGGTGTCGACTATGGCCACGATCGGGATCTTGAGGCGCCGGGCTTCTTTGAGCGCCGTCTGCTCTTTGATCGTGTCGATGATAAAGACGGCGGCGGGGAGCATTGTCATCTGGCGGATGCCGCCCAGGCCCCGGACCAGTTTGCGGTGCTCGCGCTCAAGCAGGATGACCTCTTTTTTGGGCAGGCGGTCGTAGGTGCCGTCCTCTTTCATCTTTTCGATGTCGTTGAGGCGCGCGATGTTCTTTTTTAGCGTCTTAAAGTTTGTCAGCGTGCCGCCCATCCAGCGCTGGTTGACAAAGAACATGCCGCAGCGCTTGGCTTCTTCTTCGGTCGCCTCCTGGGCCTGTTTTTTGGTGCCGACAAAAAGGATGGAGCTGGCGCCGGAGATGCCCTTGACGAACTCGTAGGCCTTTTCGATCAGCGGGATCGACTTGTGCAGGTCGATGACATGGATGCCGTTCCGGGCGGAATAAATATAGCGCTGCATCTTGGGATTCCAGCGCTTGCTCTGATGGCCGAAATGGACCCCGGCCTCGAGCAGTTCTTTCATGGTGACAACTGGCATGGTGCCTCCTGGTGTTTGTATATTCAGATCATTAACGAGAGCAATCGATTGTTAATTTTATCATGGGGCGGGGCTTTATGCAACTTGTGATATAATCCCGCCAGCATGTCCGTTGCCCAAAATATTGAAATTGTCAGAGAAAGAATCGATAGAGCCGCGCTGAAGATCGGACGCGATCCCGCCGAAATAAAGCTCGTCGCCGTAGTCAAAAATGTTCCCCTCGAAAAGATATTTGAAGCCATAGACGCGGGCATTACCGACATCGGCGAAAACCGCGTCCAGGAGGCGGCCGGGCGCTATCAATTGATCAGCGAAAAATACCCCAAGATCACCCGCCACATGATCGGCCATCTCCAGCGCAATAAAGTTCGACAGGCGCTTGACATGTTTGATATAATTCAGTCGGTTGACAGCCGGCGGCTGGCGGCAGAGATCGAGAGAAAGGCGAAGGAAAAGGGACAGGATCAGGCGAAGGTGTTGATCGAAGTCAACATGTCGGGCGATAGCTCGAAGTTCGGAGTCCGGAGTTCGGAGACGATCGAGCTTTTTCGTTTCGTTTCGACGCTGGAAAAGATAAAAGTTCTGGGACTGATGACGATCGGGCCGCTGGCCGGCGATCCCAGGCCGGCGTTCGCGGCTTTGCGAAAGTTAAGCGATGAAATAAAACAAATGAACCTCCCGAAGGTTGAGATGAAGTATCTTTCCATGGGGATGAGCGGCGATTTTGAGACCGCGATCGTTGAGGGTTCGAATCTGTTGCGGCTCGGCCGGGCGATCTTCGGCGCTTAAATAAGGGGAGGGAAATAACATGGTTGAGAATATTTTGAAGCGGGCAAAACGGTTTATCGGCCTCGAAGAAGAGCTGGGGGAAGAGGAGAGGGGCGGCCAGCAGATGGACCTTGGCGCTATCCTTAAAGCCAAGCGCGAGCGGGAGCCGAAGGCCGAGGGGAGCTTTGATGTCATGGTCTATGAGCCGAAGATCTACGAAGATTCTCTCAATATTTCGACCAACCTGCGGGCCGGCTCGCCGGTCATCGTCAACCTCAAGCATCTTGACCCGGCCGAGGGGACGCGCCTGATCGATTTTGTCTGCGGTACCGCCTACGCCATCGACGGCCACATGATGAAGATCGGCGAAACGATCTTTCTCTTCGCGCCCAGCCATATTGCCATCGTCTCCGCCGAGGAGCGCGCCACGCTCTCCGAAGAAGTGACGCAGACCGTCAGGGAAAAGCGCGAAACCTTCTTTAGCCGCTAAATAATCCTCAGCCCTCACCCGATTTACGTTTATCGAAAATCTGTTCTTGACTGCCCTCTCCCAGAGGGAGAGGGATTGATTGATGAACAATTATTTCTTCAAGCTTCTTTAAGGCCATTTCCCTGGTTCCGATCAACTCATTATTTAAGACCCTGATTATCTTTATTCCTTCAGATTCGATCACTTCCTGCCTTAATCGATCGTAATCTTTTCTTTTTAGGTGTATTCCGCCATCAACTTCGACGCCCAATCTTAGTTCGTGGCAATAAAAATCAATAACAAAGCCTTCGATCACATGCTGTCTCCGAAACTTAAGATACTTAAATTTACGCTTGCGCAGGAGTTCCCAGACAATCTTTTCCGCTTTGGTCTGGCCTTTTCTTAAGGTTCGCGCGAATGTCTTTTTTATTTCTTTCATTCGATAACTACCCAAACCCCTCTCCCTCTGGGAGAGGGCCGTTAATCGACCAATTATATCATTACGACCAATCGGGTGAGGGCAGTTAGATCCCGGCTGTAAAAAAAGCTTGCATAATCCCTCGTTGGGTATATAATGTATTAACTGTGGCGGTAAAAAAACATTCAAGGCCCGTAATTGTCCTGATCGTTTTTTTAATCCTGTTGGCCGGTGGGGTTTGCGCGGAAAGAGTTTCCGCCCCTGGCGCCAACGGCGCCCCTGGCATTACACTTGATTACATCTTGCCCAATACCGGCCTGCCCGCGCCTCTGACCGGGGGCGGCATCACGCTCGAGGCGATCGGCGGCCAGCCGATCATCGGGTTGTTCTCTGACGGTATAATTCAAGCCGCTTATCTGCCTTCACTCGAGGTCTCCGGCGTCTACACATATAACGACACAGCCGATCCGATGCGCTACGGGCTGACCTATTACCAGTCATTTTATCTGCGCAGCAGCGCCTATGCCGACCTGGCCGCGATCATGGCTGGCATCAACGCCGCCCTGCCAGCCGGCTCCCCTTACGAATGTATCGAGATCGACCATTATGATCCGGCCAACCAGGGCTGGGAAACCACCGCCAAATGGCGGAATTACGACCAGCAGCTTGATGTCTACCATACCCGGCCGATCTATAATTCATCGACCGGCAACGTGACATACGAATACCCAGCCGCTTCGCCGGCGGTCGACTTTAGCCGCGGCGATTATATCTATCTCGGCTTCGGCAAGCTTTCGGCGGCGGCCGTCACCGTCAGCGGCAACTGGCTCTACCGGGACGCGCTTGACGCCAGAAGCGAGCCAAAGTTCAACTGGGCGCCGAAATAATGAAGACATCAAAATATATAATTGTGATTTGCCTGGCGGCGGCGGCAATATGTTTGACGCAGACAGCCAGCCCGGCGACCAGGGTGCTGGGGGGCGGGATCGGCATTTTTGGCGGGCTGGCGGAAGAAGGGATCATGGCATTGCCTTCGCTCGAGGTCGTCGGCGTCTATACTTTCAATGACCGGAACGACCCGCTGCGTTACGGCATGACGTACTATCAATCTTATTATCTTAAAAGCGCGGCTTACGCGACGCTCGAGGCGATCATGAGCGATATCAACCTTGCCCTGCAGAACGCCTCACTGCCTTATGAATGCATCGAGGTCGATCGCTATGATCCCGTCAACCAGGGCTGGGAGATGAGCTCCCGGTGGCGCGATTTTAACAACCAGCCGGCTGTCTATCACACGATCCCCATCTACAGCCAGTCGACAGGCACCGTGACCTATGAGTATACTGCGGCTTCGCCGGCGGCCAATTTCGCGCTGGGTGATTATGTCTATTTCGGTTTCGGCCGGATCGCCAATTCGGCGACCCTTGAATCCGACGGCTACTGGCAGTATCGCGAGGTGATCGCGCTGCCCGTCTCGACGATCTTTACCTGGCAGGCAAAATAAGATGAAAAAGAAAATCATTTTCCCTTTAATTGCGGCTGGTTGGTTGGCTTTTTTGGTGGTGGCTTCATATGCCCCGCCGATGCCGCCGCCACCGCCGCCCGGGGTAACAACATTGCCACCTCCGACGTCGCCACCGCCAACGCCCGGGGTGACAATATTGCCACCGCCGACGTTGCCGCCCCCGACATCGCCGCCTGGGGTGCCAACGACAACTATCCCGGCGAGCTTTATCATTTCGCCGCCCAATTATGACATTGACGGCGTCGTCGGCCAGACGGCGACGCGCGCCGTGACGATCGAGGTCATCGACAGGAAAGGGTGGCGGACATACACCTGGGAAGTCGAAAATTATCCAGCCAGCATGGAACCGACCGCGGGCGAAGTTCCGGAAAAACTATGAGCAAACAGCGGATAATATTGACGGCAGTTCTCATTTTATCGGCAGTTTTATTGCCGCAGGCGGCTTTCGCTCCGCCCCCGCCGCCACCGCCCCCGCCGCCGGTCACCACAACTATCTCAACGACTTCGACCACGGCCGGGGTTGGGGCCACAACTACGACCGGCGCCGGTACAACGACCACGGCCGGAGCCGGGGCTACAACTACGACCCTGCCTTACATATTATTAAGCTTTCCGCTGACGGCCGACCTGGCCAAGAGCCCGGTCTATTCCGTCGGCTTCCGGGTTTATGAGAATGGGAAAGAGATCGGCCCGGCTTCGGCCGAAGCAAAAAACCTGGCGCTCTATTTCCGCTTCCCAATGCCAAGGATCACCGACGTCAGGTTTGGCGAGCGGCTCTACCAGAAAGGGCTGGTGGCCAAAGGCGAAAAGTTCGTTGTCTCGGCTACGCCTAAGCTCTCCGCCAAAGTGGAGAGCGATTACGCCATTTCCGCCGCCGGGGTCAGCATCACGGCGCAGGGGTCGGACAGCGGCGCGCTCAAAAACACGATGAACATCTCGGAAGTGAACCAGACTTCGGTCAATGCCGTGGCCGGCGAGGTGCGGGGCTTTAGTTTTGCCTACGACGTGCCGGCCGAGCGGCGGCTGGCCGAGGGCGACAATATCATGACGATCTCCGCGGCCGATAGTTTGGGCGCTGTGACGACGGAAACGTTCGCCGTCACCGTCATGGGCGGCCCCCTGCAGGTGATCGGGCCGGTGCTGGTCTATCCGGCGCCGTTTAGTATCACCAAGCACGGCCAGTGCGAGATCCAATATGTCCTCTCGCGCGACGCCGATCTCGAGCTCTACATTATCGCCGGCACCGCCCAGACGATCAAAAAATTCTCGCTCTTTGCCGGCCAGAACGGGGGAGCGGCCGGCTACAACAAGGTCATCTGGGACGGCGTGACCGATTTCGGCATCCGGGCGGGGAACGCCGTCTACGTCGGCTCGATCGTTTCCCGGTATGACGGCAAACTTTTGGCGCAGTTCAAATTCTCGGTCGTGGATTAAGGAGAGGAATAAAATGATAAATGACAAATGGCAAATGACAAAATCCAAACAGCCCTCATCCGCTGGCGTTAAATCCGCCCCCTTCTCCCAGTCCCTCGACTTCGCTCGGGACAAGAGGGAGAAGGGAAGGCGTTTTTGTATTTACCCTCTCCCTCTGGGAGAGGGTGAGGGTCTTCAGCGTTGGCGGGTGAGGGCTGTTGTCCTGCTTTGCCTTTTGAGCTTTGCTTTTACTTCCGCGGCCCAGGCCACAACTTATTATGTCAGCACTTTGGGCAGCAACGGCAATAACGGCCAATCCGCGGGCGCGGGCGGGGCCTGGCGGACCGTGACTTACGCGGTGGGGCAGGCGACGACCAGCGGCGATATTATCAACGTCGCGGCTGGGAGTTACCAGACGGAGACCTTTCCCTTTACCATTGCCGGCGGCGTGACCGTGACGGGCGAGAGCCGCGCCGCGACAACGATCGAAGCGACCGCCGCGGTCGCCGCGATGATGACGATGAACGCGAGCAGCGTTTTAAGCAATTTGACGGTGCGGGGCATGTCAACCAGCGGCGGCACGTCGATCTACATCACCACCGCGGGGAACGGCGTTGACATCAACAACTGTATCATTGACACCGGCACTCTCCCTGCCGCCGCGAGCAGCGGCGTGATCGGTGTTGAAGTCCACAACGCGAACTGCCGGGTAAGGAATTCTATTCTGTACTCGGCCGGC
>JAGVQF010000055.1 GCA_020051815.1 Candidatus Saganbacteria bacterium
ATAAAAATGTTCTCATCCTGGGCACCAAGATCGGCGGCCTGCAGAACCGCTCTCTCTTTCGCAAAATAGGGAGCTTCGTCTTTTATCTTTCCGTCCTGCTGCTGATGGGCCTGAAATATGTCGATTACGCGCCGGGAGCCAAGGCCTACCGTAAGAGTTTTCTAAAAAAGTATTTTAACTATATAGATAATTACACCAGCTTTGTCTTGAATCTAACCTTTATCGCTCACGTTAAAAAAGAGCCGGTTGCCGAGATATCTATCGCCTGCGATGACCGCCGAAAGAGCCGTTTCAACCTCTGGCGCGAAGCCGCCAGCAAATATCAGGGCTTGTTCAGTTTAAAATTACGCCAGATCATGGGGAGATTATAAAATGCCAAAAATCATCGTCATCATGCCGGCCTATAACGCCGAGAAAACGCTGGAAAAAACCTTTCGGGACATTCCGAAAGATAAAGTCGACGAGATCATCCTGGGCGACGATTGTTCAAAAGACCACACCGTTGAGATAGCGCAAAGGCTGGGCATCCGCGTCCTAAAAACTCCGCATAACCTCGGCTACGGCGGCAACCAGAAGATGCTCTACCGCGAGGCGCTCGCGCGCGGCGCCGACGTCATCGTCATGGTCCACCCCGACTGGCAGTATGACGCGACCAAGATCCCCGAGATGTGCGCGCCGATCCTGGCCGGGAAAGTCGACCTGATGATGGGCTCGCGCATCCTTGACGGCAAGAGGGAAGCATATGCCGGCGGCATGCCTTTTTACAAGCTGATCTCCAACCGGTTCCTGACATTTGTCGAAGAAATCACTTTCCATCTCCACCTCTCCGAATATCACACCGGCTTTCGCGCCTTCAGCCGCCGTCTGCTGGAGACGATTCCGTTCGAGGACAATTCCAATGATTTTGTTTTTGATACGGAAGTTCTGGCGGAAACAGCGGCGGCCGGTTTTACCGCCGGCGAGATCGCCGTTGCCTGCCGCTACTTTGCCGAGGCCTCGGAGATAAATTTTATCCGCAGCTCCGTCTACGGCCTGCAGACGCTTCTCGTCTGCCTGAAATACATCCTGCGCCTAAAATACAACTTATAAGTTGTATTTTGCTTGACTTTACAACTTATAGGTTGTAAAATATGATTTATGAACCGGGTTGAACAAGCGCAGGACAAAATACTTGGGATCCTCGCCGGGGAAATAGACGACTTTTACCTTCTCGGCGGCACCGCGCTGGCAAAATATTACCTCCACCACCGCCTGTCGGAAGATCTCGATTTCTTCACCCAAAACTTCGATTATCGTCTAATTCAGGCAATAAAAGAGCTCTTATCCGCCGCGGTTAAAAAACCGCTGGAGGTGATCAGGGAGCGGGTCAAGGCCGGGAAAATGGTTAGATTGTGCATTTATTATGTGCCTTTAGGTAAAAATCATGGGATGAAAATTGATTTTGTGGAAGATATTGTCAAGCCGGTCAAAGAATTTCAAAGGATCAATGGCATAAATGTGATGTCCCTGGAAGATATTTATCTGCGCAAAATCCACGCGGTAACCGGCACTCAGCCGCAAATTGATCTAACCGGCCGAAAAACGCATTTCGGCCGCCAGGAAGCGAAGGATTTTTATGATCTTTATTTTTTGTCTCACACCTTCAGGAATCTTTCTGATTTCGCGCTTAAATATTGTGATAGCAATCAATTAGAAGGTCTGATTTATTGGTTTCGAACCTATAGCCGGCAGGAAATTAAAGAAGGGCTGATGGATTTAATGACTTTTAAGAAATTTGATTTTTATCAGATGGAACGGCATTTTAAAAAGGAGATCGATCGCCTGATCGAACAAATAACATGAAAAGAGATTGGCTCTGGGACCGCAAAATATCGTCAGCTCGAGCGGCGGGTATCCTGGCTGATCCCGGCCACCGCCGATTTGTTGCCCTGGCCGCTCTCCTGCTCGCCCGAAAAAACAAACCGCGGGAAGTATTTAAACTGCTCTCGCCGATCAATTTCCGCCAAAACTGGACAAAGATCAAAAAACAAATGCGGCGGGACAACTGGAATCTGCCGCGCATAACTTTCTGGCAGGCGATCTATGAAAAGACCAAAGAAAAGCTTGGGAAAAAAGGGGGAGCGGTTGGCGTTCAAGCGGCCCCGCAAACCGAAGAGCTTTTGTCGCGGATCGGTAAAATGATCAGTCGACTGCGGAAAAGCAAAGGCCTGACCCAGCATGACCTGGCCAGAAAACTGAAAATATCTCAACAGATTATTTCACGCGTCGAACAGGGAAGCGAAAACATTTCTCTTTTAACCTTAAAAAATCTGGCCGATGCTTTGCGGGCAAACTTAAAAATAGATCTTTAGCTTTTTGCCCGCCCCGATGAACTGCTTGCAAGGCAAAGTTTAAAGCGTTAGAATTCACCCATGAACATGCGGCGCGGATTCACGATCATTGAAGCGGTCATCGTACTGCTGGTCATCGCCGTCATGTCGGTTGTCGCCGTCGCCGCGATCAACAATACCATGAACAGCATCCGCCTCAATAGCGCGGCCGACAAAGTCGCTTCCGACCTGCGCTTCGCCCAATCGCTTGCCACTTCTTATTATCAATGGTACGGCGTCAACTTCCAAACCGGCGTCGCCTCAGCGTACGAAGTTGCGGCCGCCGAACCTTTCCACGTCCCATTTATCGAATCGCCGGCTTATGCCGCGAAAGTGGCCACGCCGGTCATGACTCCGGCAGGGGGAACATATACGACCGATATAAATGTTACGATCACCTCTTCCACGCCTGGAGCGACTATCCGATATACGACAGATGGCTCCAATCCAACAACTTCCTCACCGATTTATACCGCTCCGGTCCCGGTTGCTGGCAATGGGACTGTAATGACCATTAAAGCTAAAGCCTGGCTGTCGGGCTGGAGGGCCAGCAATATCAGAACAGAAAACTACACGATTTCTTACCCTCCTACAACTACAACTACAACAACCACAACTACAACTACAACTACAACTACAACTACAACTACAACTACAACTACAACAACCACAACTACTACTACCACGACGACTACATTACCGACAACAACCACTACCACCGCGTCAACGACCACGACAACCACGCCGGGAGCGAATCAATACTATATATATTCGCTCAGCGGAACAGTTGAATCGATCATTGACGATCCAGCCAGCCGCGGCCGGACGATGGTCATCGGGGTTAGTTCCCAATTTCCCGGCATATCGATCAGTAATGTCTCAATAGACGGGGGCGGCACAAAAATTCTTTTCAGCCCGAATGGCGCCCCTTACAATGAGAGCGGCTCCCCCCTTGCCACCGAAGCGATCGTCACGCTAATCAGCGGCTCAGCGACAAAAACTGTTCGGGTCACGCCGAATACCGGCCGCATCTACATCCAATGAATCGGCCTGGCATGACGCTGATCGAAACTGCGATCGGCATGACCATCATCGCGATCGCTTTCTACGCGCTGATCGCCGTTTTCATTACTCTGGCGCCGCGTACCGCCCGGGTGGAAAACATCAACAAGAAGATCTATCTGGCTCACGAAAAAATGGAAGAATATCTGACGCGGCCATTCACCAATATTACCAGCGTTGGCGCCTCCAGTTTCACCGGCAGTTTCAGCAATTATAATTATCAGATCGTCGTCACTTATGTCGCGACGGCAGACCTCAATACTTCCGTTGCCGGACCAACTCCCTTCAAGAACGTCAGGACGCGCGTCTGGGGCGGTCCCCTGGATCAATCAAGCACGGTTGAAATTGTGACTCTGGCGGTGTCATATGAAGGGCAATAATTCCGGCGGCTTCACCCTGATCGAGACGGCCATAGTGATCTCGCTCCTCGCCGTGATCAGTTTTGGCATCGCCAGTTTCATCATGACATCGATCCAGGCCTGGCTCCTCATTTCCCAGCGGGACGCGGTGGTCGGCCGCAGCCGTACGGCCATGAACCGGATGGTCTATGAGCTCCGGCGGATCAAGAAGCCGCAGAACATACTCACTTCGGAGGCGGCCGAAGTCGGTTTTCTCGACCTCGACAGCCAGATCGTCGACTTCAAGCAGTCCGGGGCGACATTATTGCGCAATGCCGACATCCTGGCAACCGGCCTGGCCAGCCCCGAAGGGCTCCGTTTCACTTATCTTGACGCGACCGGCGAAGTGACCGCCGTTAAACAAGACATGAGGAGCATCCGCATTTTATTGGTCTTGACCTCCGGCACACAGCTGACAACGCTTGAATCAGCCGCCCGGATCAGGAATCTGCAATGAGGCGCGGGCAAGTTTTGATCGCGGCGGTTTTTGTCCTGTTAATTGTCGGTTTGCTCGGCTTAATCGCCGTTTCTCTTATTTCCACAGAAAGTTTTTCCGTCATCCAAAATATGCACGGCGTTCAGGCGCTCGACGTGGCCGAAGGCGGCATGCGTTTTACTATCGTCACTTCACTGACGGCTGATTCCGACTGGTCGGATAACGCCGATTTCGGACCGGTCAGTTTAGGGCCGGGCTCATTTTCTGTTGTTTATATCGCGAAAGCGAAAAAGAACTGTTCTCTGGAAGTTACCGGCACGGTCCAGGGTGTTTCAAGGACGGTAAAAGCCGGTTTTCGAGGTGGTGGAATACCGTCCCAATTTTCGGATTACGTCGGTTATGGGGGCTCTGCCGGCTCATCCGGCAGTGAATTATTGTTCAACAACAATGCTCGTTGCTATGGCTCACTATACTATTATGGGCCGGTGCGTTTCACCTCGAACGCCCAGCAGAGCAGCGGCACGGTTTACAGCACAACGATCGACCCGGTTCCCGCGATCGGTATCCCGGACAATTATGCTTCCTGGGAAGCGATCACCACAGTCGAGCCGGTTTCGTTCGATCCCTCTTATTATAATAACTGGCTGGCTGTCGCCAATCACGCGGCTGATGACGGCGCCTCTTTGACGGGCGGCACCGTCAATCTGGCGGGCGGCACCAGATACTATGGCTTCATCAATTTGAACAACGGAACAATTAATGGTCCGGGGACTCTTTGCGCCGTTAATGCCGGCGCCCGGTTCAGGATCAGGGGGAATTCAACAGTCAACGGCAATGTCAGGCTGATCTCCCGCGGCTACATGATGTTTTATCCAAACGCGCCGCGCGCGCTGTTTAACGCCAGCATCGAGGCCATCGCCAATTCATACATTTATATGCAGAATAACACCAGCGTTTCGAGGGAATCGATAGTCTATGCCGGCGGCTCGGACGGCACCTACGGCATCAAAATTGAAGATGACACAAAAGTCAGCGGCTCATATCTCGCCCCCAACGGCGTGATCCGCGTCATGAATAATGCCACGCTGGAAGGACGCGTCTATGCCGGCAGTATCTGGACGCAAGATTCGGCCGACTTTTTCGGCACTTCCTGGGTGTTTTTGGATGTGTCGGGCGGCAGTCAAATAAAAGATTGGTCACAACTGATCCAGACGGACACCGGGATGCCGGCTAGTTTGCCGCCGGGCTTAGCCACCGAGGAAAGTTCCGCAACTTTTGAAGTCACCGGGTGGCAAGAAAGTTTTTAGTCGATCCCCGTTTGACAAAACCCCTTTATCCTATATAATTACTCTCAAATGCTGAATTTTTCGGCGGCGAGAAAGGCCGTCATCGCGTTGGCCGTAACGACCGCGGCGGTCATGCGCGGTAATCGCAATAACGGCGACGAAAGCCAGCTCTTTACGGCCACGGCCAACGCCACTAACTGCGTCCAGGCGCTGGAAACCGACGGCTTCCAGGTCGGCACCAACGGTCTGGTCAATACCGCGGCCAGCACATTCTATTACGCCGCCTTCAAGGGTGTGCCGGCGGCGGCACGGCCGCCAGATTTACCGGCGTCACATCGTGGGAAACGACCGCCGAGGTCATCTGCATCGGCCAGCTCGATATGAGCAGCAACACGATCGTGCCGCCGATCTCTGTCCTCTACTCCAAAGGCGACGTCAATATCAACCTCGCCGGCACGATCGTCGGCAACGTCATCGCGCCCTACGGCAGTATCAAAAACAACAATAACGGCCGGATCATCGGCCTGGCTTATGCCGATAACTATACCGGCAAGAACAGCTCAATCGTCGAAGGGGGCTGTGTCTTTTTCCATCTGGGCAACTTTTTTAACGACTCGATGGTCATCCAAAATCCCGATGTCCTGCCGCCGAACCTGCCGCCCGGCCTCTCGTCCGAGGCCAGCACCGGCGGCCTCAACATCAACAATTATCAGGAAGTTTATCAGTGAGTCGGGACAAGTTTCGCGGTTCCAACAAGACGGAACCAAGACTTTAGTCTCAGGTTCCGTCCTTATACACTTTTGCGTTGACAATGC
This sequence comes from Candidatus Saganbacteria bacterium, assembly GCA_020051815.1. Classification (GTDB taxonomy): domain Bacteria; phylum Margulisbacteria; class WOR-1; order O2-12-FULL-45-9; family XYB2-FULL-48-7; genus 2-01-FULL-53-15. Next base: position 6,367 of record JAGVQF010000055.1, read on the forward strand.
CCGTTTATCATCTATAATTACAGCCAAATGCTGACAGCCAAATCGCTGCTGGGGATCGACCTGCGGCTTACCTCCGTTAAGGTAGTCGAGGTCGAGAGAAAGGCCGGCAATTATGTCATCAAGAACTGGGGCATGAGCGAGGTTCCTTACTCGCTGATCGACAAACACCCGCAGTTGGAAGACGCCAAGGCCGACGCCCTGCGCAAGCTCGTCGCCACGAATAAAATCGCGACCAAGTCGGCAGTTGTCCTTGCCGCCGGCTCCGATACCATTGTCAAGGTCTTTTCGCTGGCGGAGCTGCCGCGCTCGGAGGCGGCCGACGCCATCAAGTGGAAATTCGCCGAGGAGCTCTCCTACCCGATCGAAGAAGCGATCATCTCTTTTTATCCCCTGCCCAAGGGCGAGGTCTTTACCGAAAAGACCGATTATTGCGCGGCCTGCGTCAGCCGCAATTTTTTTCTCGAAACCCAGTATATTTTAAGTAAGGCCGGCCTCAAACTGGCCGGCATCACTGTCCTCCCCGACGCCCTGCAGGAGCTCTACCGCGCCGAGATCAGTAAACCGGACGAAAAGATCACCTCGATCATTTACATGGGCAAGCGCACAACAAACATCAGCATTTACCGGCACGGAGTCTTCGAGTTTAACCGCGAGCTCACCATCGGCGGCGAGAATATCACGCGGGCCATGTCGGGCATCCTGGTCTCGCCCGAAGGCCGGGTCGAGGTTTCGCCGGAAGAAGCGGAGCGGATCAAAGTGGAATACGGCGTCCCGCTCGACCTCGAACATTTCCCCAAGCTCGGCGATATCCCCCTGACGCAGCTGCAAGCCATGGTGCGTCCGGCGCTGGAAAAAGTGCAAAGTGAAGTCGCCCGCACTTTTGAATATTACAAAGGACTGACGGGCGAGGGCGCCGTCGGCAAGATCATCCTGACCGGCGGCAGTTCCCTGACGCCGAACCTGAAAGAATTCCTTAGCGCGGGGATCGGCGCTCCGATCGTGACGCCGGAGCCGTTCCCCAAGCTCAACCCGCGCCTGGCCGCGGCCCTGGGCGCCGCCCTCTCGGGGGCCGGAAAC
>JAGVQF010000212.1 GCA_020051815.1 Candidatus Saganbacteria bacterium
GGCAAGAACATCGTTAAGATGCTCCTCGAGAACCACGGTTTCGAGATCGTCGATCTGGGGAAAGATGTCCCGCCGGAAACGATCCTGGCGGCGGCCAAAAAAGAGCGGCCGAGCGTTATCGCCCTGTCGGCGCTTTTAACGACAACAATGGTGGAAATGGAAATTGTCAGTGAGGAATTGAAGGCGGCGAAACTCAATATTCCCCTCCTGGTCGGCGGAGCGGTGGTGACCAAGGGCTATGCCGACCGGATCGGGGCCGTTTACAGCTATGACGCGGTGGGGGCGGTTGCGCTGGCCAAGAAGATAATGAAAGCGGCTAAGAAATAAGTTATAATAGCGTTATGTACAGGCCGGAAATTAAAGTTATAGACTGCACGATCCGCGACGGCGGACTCATCAACGAACACCTCTTTGAAGATAAATTCGTCCGCGCTGTTTTTCAGGCCGCGTCGCTCTCCGGGGTCGACTATGTTGAGCTCGGCTACAAAGCTTCAAAGACCGCCTTCTCGCCCGAAAAATACGGCAAGACCAAGTTCAGCGACGAAGATTTCTTAAAAGAGATGGTTGAGGGGATCAAACCCAGGGCCAAGCTGGCCACGATGGTCGACATCGGCCGCGTCGAGCTCGATACTATCAAACCAAAAAAAGAAAGCGTCGTCGACATGATGCGCGTCGCCTGCTACGTCAAGGATATCGACAAAGCGATCGAACACGTCAATCATCTGGCCGCCAAAGGTTACGAAACTACCGTTAACATCATGGCCATTTCGACCGCTATGATCCCAGACCTCGAAGAAGGACTGGCCCAGTTAGCGGAGTCCAGGGTCAACGCGGTCTATGTCGTTGACAGCTACGGCGCGCTTTTTTCCGAGCAGATCCATTTTCTGGTTAATCTTTACAAGAAATATCTCCACCCAAAAGGCAAAGAGGTCGGCATTCACTGCCACAACAACCAGCAGCTTGGCTTTGCCAACACGATCGAAGCGATCCGCAAAGGGGCCAATTATCTTGACGCGACGATCTTCGGCATCGGCCGGGGGCCGGGCAACTGTCCGCTGGAGCTCCTGCTGGCTTTCTTGAAAAATCCCAAGTTTAAGCTTGAGCCGGTCCTTGAGATCATCGAAAAGGATTTTCTGCCGATGCGCGAGACGATGGAGTGGGGCTACATCATTCCTTACATGGTCACCGGGATATTGAACCAGCATCCGCGCGCGGCCATCGCCCTGCGCGCCGGCAAGGATAAGGATAAATACGCCCAGTTTTACCGTTCCCTGGTCAGTGATTCGGAAATAAGTTAATGCGCAGAGTATTGTTGGGATCATTACTGACAATAATTATCATCACCTCGGCTTCGGCCCTGACCCTGAAGGAGTCGATCGAGACCGCGCTCAAGCAAAATCCAACGATCCTGGCTTCGCGCAAGAAAGCGGAGGCGGCCGATGCCCGCCTGGGGCAAGCGGTCGGCGCGTTTTTCCCCACGATCAAGCTCGACGGCAACTATGGCAAGTCCTACACCCAGCCCTCGACCGTCCAGTTCACGACTGCCACGACGGCCGGCGCGGTGACCCAGACGCTGACCTTTGGCACCGACGCCGTTTCCGACACCCACGGCTGGACGGCCTCGCTCTCCCAGCCGATCTTTGCGGCGGCGCTTTTGCCCGGCTACCAGATCGCCAAAAAGAGCGCCGAGCTGGCGCGCGAAGATCACAATAAGACGATCATCAACACATCCTTTGACGTGACGCAGGCCTATTTCCGGGTTCTCGCGGCGGAAAAACTGGTCCAGCTCTCCCGCGAATCAAAGCAGATGGCGCAGTCGCATATCGACCAGGTCAACAAAATGGTCGCGGCCGGCGTCGCCACGCAGGCCGACCGCCTGCGCTCCGAAGTCCAGGTGGCTAATTCCGAAGTCGGCCTGGCCAGGGCGGCCAACCAGCTGGCGCTGGCCCAGAACGCCTTCAACAACGCCCTGGGCCGCGGCATCGAAGAAGCGGTCAAGCTTGAGGCGATCGACGAAAGTGCCGTGACGATCGCCGTGCCGGCCTATGATGACCTGATCAAATTGGCCCGGCAGAACAGGCCGGACTGGAAACAATTTGTCCTGGGCGAACAGATAGCGGAAGAGACACTGCGTCTGACGCAGACCGATTATTTGCCGTCGATCTTCCTGACCGGCTCGACCGGCAACCAATACATCGGCTATCCGGCCTATGCATCAGACGTCAACTCCTGGCGGGTCGCCGGCGCCGCTTCGTGGACGCTCTTTGACGGCCTGGGCCGGCAAAATCGTATTCGTGAAGCGGCGGCCAACTTTGAGTCGCAGCAGGCAGTTGAAGAACAGGTCAAAAGAGGCATCGAACTTGAAGTGCGCGACGCTTATCTAAGCCTGCAAAGCGTGCAGGATACGCTCGGCTCGACGCGGAAAGCGGTCGAAGCGGCGGGGGAAAATTACAAGGTCGCCAATCATCGGTATAATTCCGGCGCCGCGACGAACCTTGAGGTCCTTGACGCGCAGGTCTCTTTGACCTCGGCCAGGCTCAATTACCTGCAGGCGCTCTTTGACGTTGAGATCGCCAAAGCAAAAATAAATAAAGTTGTCGGTATGGAGGTTTTATGAAAAATAAGAATCTGCTCTGGATAATTTTGGTGATCTTGGTTTGTTTGGCGGCCGGCTGGTTTGGCTGGCGCTGGTGGAACCGCGATATCGTCGAGATCAAGACCGCCGCGATCAGCCGCGGCCTGATCGAAGAGATCATCACCGCCAGCGGCCTGGTCGACGCGCCGGTCTACGAACTGGGCTCGAAGCTGGGCGGCAAGATCGCCGATCTCAAAGTCAGCGAAGGCGATCGCGTGCGGGTGGACGAAACGCTGGCCGAATTTGACGATACGACGCGGATCGTCGCCCCGGACAACGGCTTGGTCGCCAAGATCAATTTTCTCAAAGGCGAGACGGTGGTGCCCGGTTCGCCGGCCATCGTTGTCGTCAATTATGCCAAGTCCTGGGTCGAGGCCCAGATCGACGAGATCGATATCGCCAACGTCAAAGTCCGCGACCGGGTCAAGATCACGTCCGATGTTTATCCGGACAAAATATTTTTGGGCGAGATCTATTGGATCGCGCCGCTGGCGGAACTGCGCCAGGTCGGCGGCCGCGTCAAAATGGACGAAGAATCTTACGTCTTTCCCTGCAAGATCAGGTTTTTGGGCTCTCATGACGAGCTTAGGGCAAAGATGACCGTCAA
>JAGVQF010000050.1 GCA_020051815.1 Candidatus Saganbacteria bacterium
TATTCCTGACCATTTTGTAGAGGAACCCGTTGCCAGTCACGCTCAGGCTGACGACTTTAAACTTTTCGCCTCCCCAAATTACGAATGACGAATTACGAATGACGAATGAATGTATTGTCCGGACAAAATCAGTATCATCTCCCCCACTGGCGCAGAAAGAGGAAAAGTCGTGCTTGCCGACGAGATACTTCGCCGCCTTTTTCATGGCGGAAAGGTTTAACCTCGGTTTAACCTGCCAGGCGATCTTTCGAAGCTGCGGCGGCATAATCACGCCGTTATAAATCAGGTATTCGTAGGTTTTACTTTTCGCGTCGAATCGGGCGTTGAAGTTTTTCTTTACCGGCTCAACCTTTAAAACCCTGATGTCATCAGGCAATAAAGAGTTAAGAGCTATCGGCAGTTTCGCGATCTCGATGTTTGATGGAGGCTGAAAACTTATGACATTGGCTAACGCGTGAACCGCGGCGTCGGTGCGGGAAGCGCAGTTGAATTTTACCGGTGATTTGTAGAGTCGCTTGAGGGCCTGCTCAAGCTCGCCGCGGACGGTTCGCTTGCCTGGCTGGAGCTCGTAGCCGGTAAACCCGGCGCCATCGTACTGGAGAGTTAACCTGATATTAACCGGTCTCAAAATATTCCCGCTAAAGGATGCTATTAAATTCTTCAATCGAAAGGCCGGCGTGCTTAATTATACTGAATAAAGTCCCCCGCTTGATATCTTTGGAGCCATGTAAAGGAATTGGTATAATCTTGCCGGTTTCGGGATTTTTCAGGACACAATGTTTTCCGGTAGAGCGCCTCTCAATAAAGCCGACTTTTTTAAGCGCCTTGACTACCTCTTTCCCTTTAACAGAGGGCAATCTATGACTCACGGATTTATTACGCAGGAACCGGGACAAGGATCGTGGTTTCGATCTGTTCTTCGCTTTCAACCGGAATTGGCTCTTTATCTGATTTTAAAACTTGTAGATAACCTTTAATGGCGTCTTTTGCCATGGCTTTAGCTTCCTCAAATGTATCTCCCTGAGTTACGCAGCCAGGCAGGAGAGGCACGGTCACGACAAACCCACCCTCTTCTGCCGGTTCAAAAATCGCCGTGTATTTAAGCACCTTTTCTCTTTTCATCTGACCACCTCGTAAATATTATAGCAGAATTTGCGGTATGTCGATAGAGCAATCCGCTGAAGAAGCCGGGCGGGGTTTACCTTGCCAACCGCAAAACCAACATTAAAGCAGTTCCATCGCCGCTTTGACGCCGGCGCCGAAGTTGGTCTTGACGCCGAGGCGCTTGAAGAGGACTTCGAGCGCGGCAAAGGCGCCGATGATATCGAGCGCTTCCACGTAGCCCAGATGCCCGATGCGGAAAATTTTACCCTTTAGATCAGCCTGGCCGGGCGCGAGCTCAACGCCAAAATCATCGCGCATCAATTTGCGCACTTCTTCGGCGTCGATACCTTCTGGCGGGAAAAGAGCGGTGACTGCCGGCGAAGCATGGCTGTCGTCAGCTAAAAGCTTGAGCCCCAACCCTCTGGCCGCGGCTCTAACCAGGTCGCGATTGGCGGCGTGGCGGGCAAAGACATTTTCCCGGCCCTCTTCTTTAAGCATTCTCAAGCCTTCACGCAAACCGAAGATCAAGGATTCAGGCGGAGTTGTATAGGTATGGCCTTTGGGCGCTTCTTCTTTCATCAGGGCCAGGTCCCAGTAATGCTTGGGGCATTTAGAAACAGCGTTAGCTTTCCAGGCGCGGGCAGAGATCGCGACCGCGGCGATACCCGGCGGCGTCATAAAGGCCTTTTGCGAACCGGAGACGACCACATCAAGGTCCCACTCGTCGGTCTTGAGCGGCGCGGCCATGAGGCCGGAAACGGCATCGACAATGATCAGGGCCTCGGGCTGGTTGTCACGCACGACCTTAGCCAGAGTTTTAACGTCATTTAAAACGCCGGTCGAAGTTTCATTATGCTGCATCAGGACAGCCTTGACCGGTCCTTTTTTCAATTCGGCCTTAAGCACTTCCGGGTCGGCGGCCTTACCCCGTTCAAATTTAACGTCATTGACGTCCAGGCCATAGGCTTTGCAGATCTTAACAAATCGTCCGCCAAAGGCGCCGATATTAAGGACAATAACTTTGTCGCCGGGCGAAAACATATTGACGACCGCAACTTCCATGCCGCCGGTGCCCGATGATGGGTAAACGAAGACGTCGTTCTTGGTTTCGTAGGCCCAGCGCAGGCTCTCCATCACTTCTTTCATGACGGCCGAAAAGAGCGGGCCGCGGTGGCCGATCATGTCATGGTTCATGGCGGAGAGGACGCGGGTCGGGATCGGGGTCGGGCCGGGGATCATGAGGTTGTACTTGATCAATTTTCTGGCCATATTAGTCGTCGCGGCTCCAGAGCACCTCGACGTATTTTTCGCCTTTGAGGAATTTATATTCATGCTTGCCCTTGTAAGCATGCTCAAGGCGCTTGCCGATGTGCAGGGCCAGATTATGTTCGCTCGTTTTGGCCACGATGACACCGCCATCGGCCTTTTCGATCGTGATGACCTTATGCAGAGGATTGCGCTCCTCGGCCAACTTCCCCTCGTGCTTGACCAGGTTGACGACCTCTTCTTCATGATCGAGGAGGAACTTGCCGGACAATCTGATCAGCCCGCCCTCTTCGATCATTTTCGGCTTTTGAAAATCTTCGTAATGTCTTTCTACTTTCATGGCTTTACCTCTTTGTATACTGGAAAGCGCGGCGGGCGCGTTTTAAGCCGTATTTCTTTCTTTCCTTCATTCTTGGGTCGCGCGTCATCAGCCCCTCTTTCTTCAAGATCGTCTTAAAAGCGGGATTCATCACAACGAGCGCCCGGGCGATACCCATTCTGACGGCATCGGCCTGGGATGGCACGCCGCCGCCCAAGAGCTCGGCAAAAATATCGTAGCGGCCAACGGTCTGGGTCGCTACGAACGGGCGGCTGATGATAAATTCGAGCAGTCGGCGGCCGCAAAAATATTCATTGAGCGATTTACCGTTGAAAACCATTTTGCCGGACCCTTCGGCCAGCCAGACCTTGGCGGTCGCTTCCTTGCGCCGGCCGGTGCCGTAGTATCTGGTCCCTTCAGGCAGACGAGAGACTGGCCTCAGCTTCGCGACCCTTTTCACGATCGGCTGGGCTTCGACCCTGGGCGCGGGGGCAACTACAGCTGCCTCGGCTTTGGGCGCTTCAACCTTAACCGCCTTCTTTTTCTTCGGCGCCGCCTTCTCTTTGGCCGGAGCCGTTTTCTTGACCGTTTTTTTATGCTCTGCCATTATGCCACCTCAAGTTTGGTAAGTTTCGCGTATTCTTTCGGCTCGCCCTGGTAGATCTTTAGCTTGGAGAGGACCTGCGCCCCCAGCCGGTTGTGGGGCAGCATCCCCTGGACGGCCAGGCGGATCGCTTTTTCGGGCTGGGTCTCCGTCAGTTTTTCAAAGCTGATCAGCTTGTCGCCGCCCGGGAAACCGGAATGGGTAAAATACATCTTGTCTTTGACTTTTTTGCCGGTCAGCCTGACCTTGTCGGCGTTGACGACGACGATAAAGTCGCCGCAATCGGTCTGCGGGGTAAAGATCGGTTTGTGCTTGCCGCGCAGATAGACCGCCACCTTGGTGGCCAGCCGGCCCAGCACTTCACCGGTCGCGTCGACCCGGTACCACTTTCTTGAGAAACCTTCTTTTTTAGCGAAAATCGTTTTTCTTTTTTTCATCTTAA
>JAGVQF010000176.1 GCA_020051815.1 Candidatus Saganbacteria bacterium
CGGCCATGGCCATGTACACCAATCTCCTGACCGATGTTTATTACCGTGAATTTTCTGGCGCCGTGCCGACCCCGTACGGGACTCTGGGCTTAGGCTATATTACGACCGGCGTTAACAATATTGTAACGACCGATACTCCGGTGCCGACCAATTATTACGATTCTCTCCTGGCCTTTACCTATGCGACTCCGCTGGCCAATTTTGTCAGCTACGGCAAGAATGTTTTTGTCGGCGCCAATTATAAATTGTATAACCGCGGCTATACCGGCGGCCACAGCGAACTGGGGCAGGCGACCGGCTTTAGCGGTGATTTTGGCGTCAAACTGGTAGTCAATCAGCATCTCTCACTGGGCCTAAACCGCCAGAACTTTATCCCGGTCTCGATGGGCAGTGTGATCAGGTTGAGCAGCGGGGCGGAGGAATCTCTGGCCAGCGTTACCAAGATCGGCGCGGCGATCAAGCCTGTTCCCTGGCCGAAGCTGCTGATCGCCGTTGATGCCGACTTGCCGGAACAATCCGGACGGCCGATCACCCAGCATTTTGGTTTTGAGTGGAAAGAAAATCAGTTCATTACGGTCAGGGCGGGGCTGGACCAGAGCGTTGTAAGTTCTCACTGTCAGTGAGAAGATAGCGCAAATAGTTCTCATTGTAAACAGGAGGTGTCAGGCCCCAGGTTTTTTCGGCCGGCTGTCATTCCCCAAGATATTTTAGTGCTTTTCCAGGGTGGGAGGGTAAAACCCCACACTAAAGTGTGGGGAATTAAATTATACAACATGTAAATCCTTCTTTTGATTACGAGCATAATCGGCAATCGCTTGCAGACCATTCATTGCGACCTCTTTTGCGCCATATTTTCCCTTAAATTTAGTTTGGAACCAGATATGATAATATCTCATTTTATATTCCCCATACTTTAGTATGGGGTTTCCCCTTACAACCTTGTCATGCCTTCCCCTGCCATTTAAAACTCCAAATCCCCTCATATTTGGCAATACTCAGATGATATTGTAAAGAATGTTCTTGAAATATCATGATAAAATAAAGGGTCAATATCAAGTCCCATATTTCTTGGGCCGCCCGAGCGTGGTAAGGAGCGCGTCGATCTCTTTTTCCAGTTCGATCATCTTGAGCTCGCGGCCGACCGCCACGTCCTTGAATATTTCCAGCTCTTCATATCTCATTTTCATGGCGGTTTCGGCTTTTTTTAGCTCGGAAATATCGGTGACGACACCCAGGATCGCCTTGTCATGATCATAATCGATCAGCCGGGTCGAGATGACGGCTTCGAGTTTTTCCCCGTTCTTTTTGACCAGCGTGTATTCATAGGGGTTGACCTCTTCGCCCCTTTTGTGTTTCTCGAACGCCGCCTCAACCCTGGCCTGCGAACCGGGATCGTTGAGCGCGCGGAAATCGAAAGCGGGAGAGAGTATTTCCGCGAGCGAATAGCCGGTGATCTCTTCGCACTTCTTGTTGGCGTAGACCACTTTGCCTTTGTGGTTGATAAAGATCATGTTCGGCGACTGTTCGGAGAGCGTTTTAAACCTGACTTCGGAGCTCTTTAGATCGTTTTCGATCAGCTGCCGGGCCGTGATATCTTTGATGATCGCGCCAAAATAGGTTCTGTTATTGGCCGGCCAGGTTGAGATCGTCATGGCGATCGGGAAGATCGAGCCGTTTTTCCTTAGGCCATTGAGCTCGACTTCCCGCCCGGTGATTTTGGCCTGCCCGGTTTTAAGCAGATGTTCGATCCCTTGCCTGTGACGCTCGCGTAATTCTTTAGGCACGATGACCAGGTCCGATTTACCGATTAGTTCTTCTTTATTAGCATAGCCAAACATGGCCAGGGCGGCGGCATTGGCATAGGCAATGTTGGCCGCGGCATCGCAGATAAACAGCGCGTCAATGAGGCAATCGGCCAGCGTCCTGAATTTTTCTTCCGACTCGATGATCTGCCTCTGCGCCTGGTCAAGCTCGGAGCCGATGAGCCGCGCCACATATGAGAGGGCGAGGCCCAATATCGTGACAATCGCGATCGCCATTACAAAAGAGTAAAGGGCGAAATTTACCGTGTCGGCGGGGATAAGCGTGTAAATATAGCCTTGCAGGACGATCGAGAAGAAAAAGATCGGCGTGAACCAGCGCAGCATCAGCGGCCGCGCTGAATGGCCGGAGATGAATTTTAGCGGGAACCAGTCCGGCCCGATCGTGAAAATGGCCGCCAGCGACAAACATAAAAAAGCGAGGCCGGTGTTTAACGCCATAGGAATGATACTGCCCCCGTAGAAAAAGGGGAGACCGAACAGATAGCCGGTCAGGACAGCGGCGCTAACAATTAACGTCCCGGTGGCAGCCAGCCCCTCAATAAAGCGGTTTTCCCTCTTTAAGCCGAGCAGGAACAATGAGACGCACATTAAGATGAAATTTATCAGAGTCAGGGGGGCGATCCGGCCGGTAAACACGGCGCCCAGCGTTCTTGGCTCGAGTACGATAAATCGCTCCAGGTTCAGTTGAAGGTTCAGTAAAAGAAAAATGAAAACTGACGCCGACGACAGTACCTTGGCCAGCCGGCCGGCCCTTGTCGGCCTGGCAAGCAGGGCCGCGGCCAAAACGATGAAAATGATCGCGGTGCCGGGGGCCATCGGGATGAACTTTTGGTTAACCCCGGCCAGGAGTGTAATGTCAAAGACCCAGCCGATGAGAGCCAGTATGCTCAAAATTATTGCCGCGGAGCAAAAGCCGTGACTGAACTTATTCATTTAGCTATACCGCCTTTGCCGGCAGGGAAAAGAAAAATTTTGATCCCTGGCCGACCGTCGATTCTACGCCGATCTTCCCGCCATGGGCTTCGACCGCCATTTTGCAGAAGTAAAGGCCAAGCCCGGTATCGATCTTCGTTTTCATGGTTTGCGACTCGACCTTAAAGAAGCGCTCGAAAAGCCGGCCCAGATATTCTTTGGGAATGCCTTCGCCGGTGTCGATGGCTTCAAACAAAATGTTTGCGAGTCGCGGGTCACGGGTCACGCGTATCGAAACCGTCCCCCCCGGGGGAGTGTGTTTGACGGCGTTGGTCGCGAGATTTTCCAGCACTCGCGTGATCAGGTTTTGGTCGGCCATGATCTTAATATTCTCATCGGCCTGCAGGGTGATCGTCTTCTTTTCCTGTTTGGCCAGGATCTCCAGCCAGGCCAGTCCCTTGAGCAGTTCGGCGGCGGGAAATTCGGTTTTGTTAAGCGTCAGCTTGTTTTCTTCCATCTTTCTCGTGTCGAGCAGGTCCATAATGAGGTTAAGGAGCTTTTTTGAGCTGATCTTGGAGAGATCGATGTATTTTTTTTGCTCATCGGTCAGCGGGCCGAGCAGGCCGGCCGATAAGAGCTCGTTGGCCGTGACCATGCCGGTCAGCGGGTTCTTCAGGTCATGGACGATGAGCCCGGTCAGGTCGTCGCGCAGTTTTTCCAGTGCCATGACTTTTTCGCGGCTTTTTTCGATCTCTTTCATCGTTTCGGCGAGGAGAAGCTCTTTGACGCGGGACATCTCTTTGAGCTGGAAATTTTCAAGTTGCTTTTCGACCAGCGCTTTATCCATTTAGAGCATCTTCAGGTAAGTGCCGACCTCAAGGTTTTTGAGAAAATCGATCGACGGCTTGATCTGTTCTTTTTTGATGATCGAGCCGTGCTGGGAGGCGATCATCGACAGATCCAACTTCTCGATATTTTCGAGCACCAGCCGCATGATTTCGCGCGAGGGCATATAGGGCTTGTGAAAGAGCTCCATCTGGTGGTTATAGTTTGGCCCGGCATAGAGGTCCCAGTCGTCGGAAAAAGCGCCGAACAGGTCGCCGGAGAACAGTATCTTCGATTTCGTATCATAAGTGCCGAAAGCGCCCGGCGTGTGCAGATAGGGGGTCGGCACGAAGATCAGCTCGCGGCCGCTTTTGAGGCGAATGCGATTGTCGTTCTCTTCAAAGAAATAATACTTTGAGCGGATGCCGTAATGATTGAGCAGAAATGATACTCTTTTGAAAGTTACTATCTTTAAGTCGTCGCGATTGATCAGGTCTTCAAAGACCGGGAGCGAGCCGGCGAGATCGGGGTCCTGGTGGCTGACGGAAAGGGTCGAGATCTTTTTGGGGTCGATGATAGAGATAACTTTTCTGGCTACGATCGGAAAATGGGGAACGGAGCCCGGGTCGATCAGATAACCTTCGTCGCCGTCGACGATGAGATAGGGGTTGCAGTGGAAGTTGGCCGTCTTGTCATAAAAGCCGACCCAGTAGATCCCCGGCGCGATCTCGATCGCTTCGTCGTAGTTCATATCCAAATTATATAGTAGGCCGAGAATGTTTTCAATGTCGAAAAATAATTGAAACCCCACACTTCAGTGTGGGGTTTCGAACATTTAAACTACTCGATCGAGATCATGCCGATCGACTGCACTTTGACCTGCGGCACTATTTCGTTGTAAGAGAGGACCGCCAGGTCCGGGAAACTGCGCTCGATAAAGCGCTTAAAGTGCGGCCGCAAGCGCGGGGAGCAGAGAATGACGGGCCGGAGCTTTAGCCGTTTAAAATTCTGCAGGTGGCCGGAGATCTGGAGCAATATCTTTTCGCCGACCGCCGGGTCAACGGCCAGGAACGAGCCGTATTCGGACTGGTGGATCGCGCCGATGAGGGTTTCTTCAAGCGAGGGGTCGATCGTCACGACCGTCACGATACCGTTCTTGTCGGTGTAAGCCTCGCAGATCTGGCGGGCCAGCGACTGGCGCACGTACTCGGCCAGGATGTTAATGTCGCGCGAGAGGTGGGCGTAGTCGGCCAGCCGCTCAAGGATCGTCGAGAGGTCGCGCACCGAGACCCGCTCGCGCACCAAGAGCTGGAGGACTTTGTGGAC
>JAGVQF010000213.1 GCA_020051815.1 Candidatus Saganbacteria bacterium
AAGCGTTGCGGCGGCCGCGACGAAGATCTTATTGAGCACTTGAGCGGGCAGGCGGCCGAAATTGAGCGCCCGTGTTTTTTTCTTTTCGTTAAAGCTCTTGAGCAGGTTCTTGAGCGAATTGCCGGGATAGCCGAAAATGATCCGGCCCGGGATGTCATTGACGGACATGTCGGCGGCAAAGGCGATAAAGGTGGAGGAGGGGGTGACCGAAGGATCAATGGTCGCGTCGGGCGAGCCGACAAAAACAAAGGTTGGTTCCGGAAAGATGTTATTGAAAGCGGCGGCCAACTGCGGCAGGTATTCGGAGAGGGCGGTCGTCAGGGCCGCCGTTTCGGCTTCGGTCAGGCCGCGGTTCAGCTGCTCGAGGTTGTGGCTGCCGAGCGCGTGGTTGATGATGGAATTGGCCAGGTTGAGGTCAAAGAAGGCCTGGATCGTTTCGTGCAGGCCGGTGATCGAGAGTTTCCCCTGGGCCTGCGCGCCGTTCAAGGTCCGCAGGAAGTTGAGATAAGTCGTTTGCTCGACCTGGCAGGCGGTAAATTCCACGGCGAGGCCCAGATCGATCTTGAGCCGTTTGAGCAGTTCTGAAATAAAACGGTAGTGGATCAGCAGGGCGTCGTTCAATTCATCCTTTGAGAGGCGGTCAAAGCCGTAGAGCCCGGTCTTAACTTTTTTGACGAGGACCTGGGGCGGCCGGTAGGTCGTCCAGTCGCCGATCGCCGGCGGTAATTTGATCGCCCGCTTTTGCGAGGCGATCTCAGGTTTGGTTAATGATCTTTCTGCCATTTTTAGAGCCGATCTAGCCTAACTTCTGAATAAAACTAGAGACAAGGTCGGACGCCAGTTTGATAACGCTCAAGTTCGCGCTCAAAGCGCGCTGGAGCTCGAGTGAAGCGATCGACTCGGCCAGGAAGAAAACATTTGACTGCTCGATCAGGCCCGGCTTAATGACACCGACGGCGCCCCCCGGCCCCTGGGCCGCGGCTGCCGAGCCGGAGGCGAGTGTTTCGGCAAAAGAGGTCCCCTGCGCCTGGGTCAGGCCGGACGGGTTGGCGAAATAAGTCAGGGCGATGTGGTAGCCGGTATCGATATAGACCGGCGGCGTCACGCTCGGGTCGGCCGTGTACTGCAAAGTGCCGTTCGGCAGCCACTTATAATTGGCCGAGTTGCCTGACGGCAAGTTGGTAATGGGGACGACATTGCCGGAATCATCGAGCCCATAGACCGGCAGGCCGTTCGAGGTCAGGGTGCCGGAGGCGTTGATCTCAAAATTGCCGGCCCGCGTGTAAAGGAAAGAGCTGCCGCCGTCGGGCGAGACAATAAAGAAACCGGAACCGGAAATGGCCAGGTCAAGAGCCGAGCCGGTTGTCATGTCCCCGGCCGAAAGGTCAATCGTCGTTTGGGCGAGGGCCATCCCCTGGCCGAGTTGGCGCGGATTGGTCCCGCCTGCGCCGCCTTCCGCGGCCGTCCCGCGCGAGAGGACTTTTTCAAAAACCGATTGGAAAGAGACGCCGATCCTTTTATAGCCCGGCACGTTCATGTTGGCGATGTTGGCCGAACTGGCTTTGAGCGCTTCGGAGTAGGCCTCGATGGCGTTCTGCGCTTGCGACATGACATCAAGCATGTTTGGCCTCCTCTATGGTGATCTGTTCCAGATCGACATGGGCGCGTTTGAGCGCCCGCGCCAGTTCGTCTTTTTGCGAATCCATCAGTTTTTTTGTTTCGGGTGAAGCCGAAATCAGAAGGGATATCTTGCCGGCCAGCGAAGTTAATTGCAAATAGATTTCCCCAAGGTTTTCCGGCTTCAAAGTCAGTGAGAGCTCCGTCTTGCCCTTGCTTTTGACCAGTTTGACCTGGTCGAGGATCTGATCGATCAAAAATTGCATGTCGAGCTTTGTCTGGAGCTTGCCTTCGAGAAAGGCCTGGTTAAAGAGCGGCTGGGCGGCCAGGTTGGGGACAAGCAGGTTGGCCCGGCTCAAAAGGTCCTGAAAGAGGCGGCGGTTGAGCGGCTGCAGGCCGGCCGATTCAAATATCCGCGCGGTGAGCTGTGTCGTTGTCCGGGCCGGCTCTTCGGCCGGCTGCCGCGAGCCAAACGAAGAGAACTGAAAATTGTTTCCGGGCTGGTTTTCTCCTTCGGGTGCCGGCGGCGTAAAGGCCAGGTCAAGCGGCGAAGCAAAAAGAAAATTAAGCTGGGCAAAAGGCGAGAACATCAGGCCGAGCCGCGCCTGTTCGCTCTTTAATTTTTCTTCGAAAGAAAGGTCGGAGGTGTTCTGCGCGCGGTTGTCCGGCAACAGGCGGGGTTCACTGGTTTCAAGCGCGGCAAGTTGGATCGTCACAGTTCCTCCCCTCATTAAATCGTAATCATAATTAAAAAGCTTGCATGAGTCAATCTCTCGACAAGCTCGAGATAAATTGCCTGGGAGGAGATTTGAACTCCTACGCTTTTGAAGGCGCCAGCCCCTCAAGCTGGTGCGTCTGCCAGTTCCGCCACCCAGGCATATCATCTCAAGGCCGCGACCACTTCTTCCATCTTCATTCCGCGCGAACCCTTGACGAGGATTATATCACGCGGCCGGATAAATTTCTTCAAATGTTTTATCAGTTGTTTTTTATCATGAAAAGCGCCGGGCCAGAGCCGGCCGAAAGTAAAAACCTTATCGATCTTAAGATCGCGGGCGAGCTTGAGTATCCGCCGGTGGGCCGCTTTGGCCTTTGCCCCCAACTCCA
>JAGVQF010000036.1 GCA_020051815.1 Candidatus Saganbacteria bacterium
CAATGACGCCGGGCAGGGCCGCGGCCATACCGGCCGCCGCGATGATCAGGTCATACTTGCTCTCCGCGGTTTTCGCGTATTGTTCGACTTTTTTCGGCGCGCGGTGGGCGGAGGCGACCGTCAAGTCATAGGCGATGCCGAACGCCTTGAGCTGTTTTTCGCACTTTTCGATGACCGGCAGGTCCGACCGGCTGCCTAATATGATCCCGACTTTTGGTTTTGCCATAACGCGCCTATTATAACTTGGCTTTTTTTTCTTTACAAGTTATACTAAATTGCCATGCGAAAAATTGTCGGCATCATCGGCTATCCGCTCGGGCACAGCGTCTCGCCCGCCATGCACAACGCCGCTTATAAAGAGCTCGGCCTGGATTACGAATATATCCCCTTCGAGGTCGAACCCGAAGACCTCAAAGAGGCCCTGCCCGGCCTGCGGGCGCTCCACATCGCCGGCTTTAACGTCACGATCCCCCACAAAGAGACGATCATCCCCCTGCTCGACGATGTGACTAAACTCGCCGCCACGATCGGCGCCGTCAACTCCGTCGTCAACCAGGAAGGGAAACTGATCGGCTATAATACCGACGGGCCCGGGTTTATCGAATCGCTCGATGAGGATGCCGGGTTTGAACCAGAGGGCAAGCGGGTCGTCGTCCTGGGCGCGGGCGGCGCCAGCCGCGCCGTCTCCATCATGCTGGCCGAAGTCGGGGCCGCGTCAATCACGATCGCCGATCTTATCGAGGAAAAAGCGAAAAAACTGGCCGAGTACGCCAATGACCTGTCAAAGACAAAATGCACGGGCACGGCCATGAACGGCAAGGCCCTTAAGAACGAGATCGAACATGCCGACCTGCTCGTCAACGCCACGCCGATCGGCCTGTACCCAAAGATTAACGATTCGCCACTGCCAGCCGGGATCAAATTAAATAAAAAAACGCTGGTTTACGACCTGGTTTACAATCCGGTTGAAACAAAATTGCTCAAAACCGCCAAACAAGCCGGCTGTCGGACCTGCTCCGGCCTCGGCATGCTGGTCCGCCAGGGGGCGATCGCCTTCACGGTCTTTACCGGCGAAGAGGCGCCGGTCGAAACTATGCGGCGCGCCGCTCAAAAATCCCTGACCGATTAATCTGTCAGCCCGTTTGCTTTAGCTTTAGCGAAAATCTCATCCACCGCCGTCACAAAGGCTCCTTCGCCGACCAGCGGGACCTGGGTGGCGTCTTCGCCCAAGAGCGAGAGGCTGATCCATCGAAAATACTCTTCGCTGGATTGTTTCTCCTCCAGCCTCAATTGATCCACAACTTCCGCCAAT
This sequence comes from Candidatus Saganbacteria bacterium, assembly GCA_020051815.1. GTDB lineage: Bacteria > Margulisbacteria > WOR-1 > O2-12-FULL-45-9 > XYB2-FULL-48-7 > 2-01-FULL-53-15. Next base: position 1,313 of record JAGVQF010000036.1, read on the forward strand.
CTTGATGGGTCGGCATCCTCCGAATAATAGGCGATAACTCTGGCTGCTTTGGCAAATGAATTGGAGTTTAGCCGCTCATCCGCTTTCAGGGCGCGATAAAGGATCTTAAACAGTACCCCCATGAAGAGGTCGTCCATGGCCGCCGCTTTCATGGTCGTAAATTTGGCCAATAAGTTTTCATCGTTCAGGCGCCCCATAACCTCATTCTTTATATCCGCGATAAATTTGGCCGCGTTTTCTTTGATCAATTGCCGGCCGCTCAAAAGCCACAACAGCGGCCGCTCTTTCCTCAAATACCCATCGGCGTCCGGATTCGCCTGGCCGCCGCCCTCTGAAGGCAGGACGGACTTCTTGATTATGTGTTCGATCCCATACCAGACAAGTGTCAACTCATTCTGGCTAAAATTTATTTTAAGGCCGTAAATATGTTTCTCTGCTTTCCCGATCACGCTTTTCAAAGCGTCGAGCGCCCCGCGATCGCATCCCTCCTCGCCTAAAATGGCCAGCGCCTGTTCCCGGCTATAAACATTGCGCGCCAGCTTATAGGGGCGCTTGCTGGTCATGCCGTCAAAACCGTCGGCAACGATCAGTATTTTGGCCCCAAACCTGGCCTCGGCCGTCAGCTCTCCCTCGCGCAGCCAAACGGGATAATTCTTTTTGTTGTCATGGTGATGCTGGATGATCGGGACGACGTTTTTCAGCCACCTGATCTCTGAAAGAAGATAAACGCTTAACGCCAAATGCTCATCGAGCAGCAGCTTCTCCTGCGGGGCCGGTTCCGGCCGGTCAAGGATGTCGGGGTCGAGGCCGAGCTTGCCGATGTCGTGCAGCAAGCCCGCGGTCTTGATCCTCTGGAATAGTTTGTCGTCAGGCGAGAGGCCCATCGCCGCCGCCATTTCCGCCGAGTAGAAAGCCACTACACCGGAATGGACCGCGGTCGCCGGGTGATGTTTTTGCGTCGCTTTTGTCATAATATTGGCTATAAAATTAACAAAATCGGCGTCCCCCGCTTCCGATAAATTAGCCAGTTCGATAAAATCTTTCACCTGATGCTGGACCAGGGCCGCCGCACTTTCTTTGTCGGAGCAGACCAGCGTCTTCGCCGCCAAATTATTGGTTTGCCTTAGCAACTCCTCCGCCAATAGCTGTTCCAATTGGGAGCGCGAGATGCCGATACGCTGTAAAATTTTCTCGAGCTGGGACGAACCGCCGTAAACTTTAAGCTTGTCAACCAGCCAGCCGGTAATGTTGTCACCGCCGCCCTTGAGATCAAGCTGGTCGCGAAAGCTTTGAACGCTGATGGCGCTCAGATTTATCGTGGTGCCTCTCAGCTCATAATTCCTGATGATTTCTGGATTCCCTAACAAACGAATTTTTGCCGCCAATTGGCCAGCCTCCAAACAGCCCGTCAGTTTGACCCTGGCCGTGACAAGTCGGCCCAGCGCAGCTGCTGTTGAAAAAATGCGCTTTTCCCCTATTCTCATACTAGTTTTTCGTCTGGATTATCGGCGGATTTCATGATGTTTTCACCGGCGATTTTTCGCCGTTTTGGCTCTTTAAGCCCCTCGACAAGCTCGGGGCGAGCGTGGCAATAAACTTGCTGGTCTCTCTTTATGGAAAGTAGCGGGGTAACTGAACTTTTCGATGAGATATTGGCCAAAGCGCTCGAGCTGCGCGCCTCCGATATCCACCTCGAGCCGCGGGAAGACTATGTACGCGTCCGCTACCGGGTTGACGGCCTGCTCCAGGAAGCCGCGCCGGTCAATAAAACCAGACAGGCGGCGCTGATCTCGCGGGTCAAGGTCATGGTCAACCTGGATATCGCGGAGACGCGCCTGCCGCAGGATGGCCGGACCGACCTTAAGGTCGGCAAGAGCCAGCTTGACCTGCGGGTGGCGACCCTGCCGACGCTCCATGGTGAGAAGATCGTCTTGCGCCTGCTCAACCGCCGTCACGCGCACCTGAAATTAGCAGAACTGGGCCTGGAAAAAGATTCACTCGACGCCTACAAGAGCATCATCGCCAAGAAAACCGGGCTCGTCCTCGTGACCGGCCCGACCGGCTCGGGCAAGACGAC